>WGED01000652.1 GCA_015492915.1 Cyclobacteriaceae bacterium | reverse complement strand
TGTTAACTTCAAGGAAGATGATTGCAAGAAGCGCAAAGGCCATAGTGCGGCAAACTTTGGCTTGTTTAATAAAATAGCACTAAACCTGCTGGATAAGCATCCGGATAAATACTCCAGGAAAAGAAGGAGGCTCAGAGCATTGCTTAGTGATGCTTTCAGAGAAAAATTACTCGGAATTTAGCACGCATTTGCCCTGGGGTAAATCCCACTAAGCCTTAGTTTTTTTCTCAATTTTCTTATCTTGGAAAATTAATTAAAAATCATGGCGGAAAATACGAGAAAGCCCACGCTTGCCGAAGCGCTGATACCCATCACTTTCCTGATCATTCTGCTCAGTGTCAATGTCACCGTGTTTGGCGACGCATCGCTTGATGGCTCTAACCAGATCGTACTGTTGCTTTCAGCTGCTGTGGCGGCAGTCGTATCGATGCGCAAGGGCACCAGTTGGAAAACCCTTCACAAAGGCATCATGCACAGCATCCAATCGGCTATGCCTTCTATTCTCATCCTGCTGATGATCGGGTCGCTGGCCGGAGCGTGGATGATCAGTGGCATCGTGCCGGCTATGATTTATTACGGCCTTAAAATCCTCAACCCCATCATCATGCTCTTCGCCGCATGTGTGGTGAGTGCCCTCGTATCGCTGGCCACAGGCAGCTCCTGGACGACCATAGCCACCGTCGGTCTGGCTCTGCTCGGCATCGGACAAACGATGAACATCAACGAAGGGATTATTGCAGGGGCCATCATCTCAGGCGCTTATTTCGGCGACAAGATGTCCCCCCTCTCGGATACCACAAACCTGGCACCCGCCATGGCAGGCACCGATCTCATTACCCACATTCGTTACATGACTATCACTACGATACCATCACTTTCCATCACATTGGCGCTTTATCTCGGCATCGGTTTTGTTTTTCACTCGGGAGGCGATGTACATGAAATCGATCCGGTACTCGATGCGCTGAGCGGTTCATTCAATATCAACATATGGCTGTTCATTGTGCCGGCCATTGTCATTTTTATGATCGTGCGCAAGGTGCCAGCCTTACCTGCCTTATTTGCCGGCAGCATCCTGGGCATTGTATTCGCGTTTATCTTTCAGCCGCACATTTTTCATGAGATTTCGGGCATTTCCGGTGATCCGGACAAGTCGATGTATGTCGGGGCTATGAAAGCGCTGTACACACGTGTGAGTGTGGAAACGGGCAATCCGGTAGTGGATGAACTGCTCACTACAGGCGGCATGGCAGGTATGCTCAGCACCATCTGGCTCATTCTGAGTGCCATGGTTTTCGGGGGTATTATGGATGCGAGCGGCATGCTGAAGCGTATCACCGAGGTGATCATCTCGATGGCACATTCCACCGGATCGCTGGTAGCTTCCACAGCTACTACCTGTGTGTTTTTCAATGTTACGGCTTCCGATCAATACCTTGCCATCGTCATCCCGGGCAAGATGTTTGAGAAGGTCTATCGTGATCGCGGACTGGCACCGCAAAACCTCAGCCGCACCCTGGAGGACTCGGGTACGGTAACTTCGGTTCTCGTACCATGGAACACCTGCGGTGCAGCACAATCAAGCGTACTTGGCGTGGCGACATTTACCTATGCCCCTTTTGCATTTTTTAATATAATCAGCCCATTCATGACCATCTTTTTTGCATACATGAATATTAAGATCGCCAGGCTGAAGGAAAAACAACAGAGTACAGACGAATTGGATTGATGTTTGAAAAAAGCATATCAAAAGATGAGATCAATACCTTGCCGCTCACCTGGTATGAGGGTAAGGTGGTCATTGCTTCAACCAAAAGCCAGATCGACAAAGCGATCTTTGAAATAGAAAAGCACAATGTCGTGGGCTTTGATACGGAGAGCAAGCCTGCTTTCCGCAAAGGACAGTTCAACCATGTGGCGCTGCTGCAGATTGCCATTCCCGACAAGGTATACCTGCTGAGGATTATTCAAACAGGTATTACAGATACCCTGAAAAATTTCTTCGAGAACCCCAATATCATCAAAGTGGGCATTGCGCTCGATGATGATCTTGTTGCATTGAAAAAACGCAGAAATTTCAAGCCTGCAGGTTTTCTCGACCTCAACAAGCTGGCTCAGACACTCAAAATAGAGAACATCGGAGCCCGCAATCTTTCAGCCCTTATCCTGGGAGGCAGAATCTCAAAAAGTCAGCAGGTGTCGAACTGGGAAAACCCACGGCTCACAGGCCCGCAAATCCGCTATGCCGCCACCGATGCATGGATCTGCCTTGAAATATATAACCGCCTCAAGGAATGGGGATATCTTAGTTCCCCGAATAAATGATGAAGTAAACTTTGCAGAGGAGGCCAAACTATCGAAACGACCTACTTTGCATCAATAATCCCAAAATTCTCAATAGGATTTCGTAATGAGAGATTAAAATACAACTTGTCCCGCCAGGGCGGGAAGAAAATCAGCACGTTTGATGAGGAGGCATAATGCACTTTTATGGTGACGAATCAAACGTGAACGAAGTGCCTGATTTTAAAGTAGTTTAAGCTCGGAATAGAAAGGTTATTGAGAATTTTGGGTTTAATTCCGACATAATATGCCCGCCTCACCGGGTTAATACTTAAAAGGATATCTTTTCATTCTGCTGTATTTGACGATTGTTCATTGCTGGTTTATATCCCCATTTTTCCGTAAATTGATTAACGAGAGTGATGAGTGGGCGGCAAGTATTTTATTACGCCTAAAACAAAAATCATGAAAAACCTGATATTAAAATTGCTCGCCATCCTGTTTTTAATTCCTACCCTGTTTTCGTGCGCATCAAAAGATAGAGTAAAAATCGGTATCAGTTTTGGTCCGATGCATGAGCGCTGGGAAAAAGACAGAGATTATCTTATGGAAAGCCTCGAATCAAAAGGGGCTAAGGTATTGTTCAGGGAAGCCAACAATGATGAGAAGGCACAAAATGAACAGTTTCTCGATCTGGTCAAATCAAAAGTTGATGTGATCATCATCGTGCCGTTAAACAGTAAATCAGCAGCCTCCCTGGTGCAGCACGCCAAGAAAAATGGCATAAAAGTCATAGCTTACGACAGGATGATCCTTAATTGTGATCTGGATTATTATGTTTCGTTTGACAATATCAAAGTAGGTGAGTTGCAGGCGGAATATTTAACAAGGATCGCACCAAAAGGAAATTATGCCGTTTTAGGTGGTGACCTGAATGATTACAATTCCACATTTCTCCGGCTCGGACAGATGAACGTACTCCAGCCCCTGATCACCAGGCAGGATATTAAGATCGTTCTGGATAAAAATATAGACAACTGGAGCGCCGATGTGGCCTATGGCGTACTTCATGATTACCTGAATACATCCAGTGGTCTTGATGCCGTGATTGCCTCCAACGACCAAATCGCCGAAGGTGTATGCCGGGCTCTGGAAGAAAAGGGGCTTTGCGGTAAGGTGCTTGTGTCGGGGCAGGATGCAGAGACGGATGCATGCAAGAGAATTGTGGAGGGTAAGCAAACAATGACCGTTTATAAATATATCGAATCCTTATCCGCCGCTGCCGCTAATATTGCCATTTCACTTGCCGGCGACAACACCCTCCCATATTCGCAGACCACTATAAATAACGGAAAAATCATGGTTCCCGCCATTCAATTACCGAATGTGATCGCTGTGAACAAAGAAAATATGAGAATGACGGTCATCGCAGACGGGTATCTTGACGATAAAGTTATTTTCGGAAACGAAAACAACTGATTAAATACCCCGAAAATTCAACCCAAAATTCTCAATAGGATTTCGTAATGAGAGGTTAAAATACAACTTGTCCCGCCAGGGCGGGAAGAAAATCAGCACGTTTGATGAGGAGGCATAATGCATTTTTATGGTGACGAGTCAAACGTGAACGAAGTGCCTGATTTTAAAGTAGTTTAAGCTCGGAATAGAAAGGTTATTGAGAATTTTGGGTTCAACCAGGCTCCTGGTTATTATTTATCGCCTAAAACAATAAAAGCCGCCGGCAATAAAAATCGCCGGCGACTTCCTTGTTTCAGAAAACCACATTCTGAAATTATCTTCAATACAATACCTTGTCCCGGATTTTGGCAAAACCCCGTGGTCCATCCGGTTCATTCATACTCAAACTCACTTTCCCTAAATCAGGATTGATGGCTGTGTACTTAGCGATTCGGGCACTGGTGATGGTGCTGCATCCTCAGGAGACCGCAAGCTCTGCTACATCGACCCTGGCTACTCCCAGGCAGTTGCTGACAACCGGAAGCCATGAGTCCCTCTGTGGCACATTTTGATTCACAGTATGGAACATGGCGAGTGATCCGGATACGCCCGCAACTTGCTCACTTGAAGTATTTCCTGCTTCTCTATTGATCATGTAAAGTGCAAAATATCTGTTTTTTTGCAAATGTGCAACTGAGGCGATAGAATTCCGTGGAATCACATCTTTTCCAGACTCCGGAGGTTGTGGGTAATGAATCAACCGGAAGGGTTTTAATAATAAAGTCCCGTAAACTTCTGAATCGTTTCATAAAATTCCAGGCCTGAAACCGGAATATGCTATAGATAATTAACGAGATTATTTAACGGCGAAATAATTTGTATTTACTTTCTTTATAATGTTTCTAAAAAGTGACTTTTATCATATATTTGGGCCTTAACAAAAATTATATTTGATAATTGGGCATTTTTTAACCTAGCAACTTTTTTGTTAAAATTAACCTTCTAAACATGCAAATAGAAAAATTTAGCTACGACAACAAGATAGTTAAGTATTTTACTATCGCGACAGTGGTATGGGGCGTTATCGGAATGTTGACCGGTATCATCGTTGCCACACTGATGTTTTATCCTGACCTGCATGAGGCTCTGGGATTCCATGCCGATTGGAATACGTTTGGCAGGTTGCGCCCATTGCACACCAATGCAGTCATATTCGCTTTTGTGGGCAATATGATCTTTGCGGGGAGTTATTACTCCATGCAAAGATTGCTCAAAGCCCGGATGTTCAGTGATGCGCTGAGCTGGATCCACTTCTGGGGCTGGCAACTGATCATCGTTTCTGCGGTAATCACGTTGCCGATGGGCTTCACCACCTCCAAAGAATATGCCGAGCTCGAATGGCCTATCGATATTGCCATTACACTTATATGGGTTGCATATGGCATCAATATGATCGGAACCATCATTAAAAGAAGGGAACGGCACATGTACGTTGCCATCTGGTTTTATATTGCCTCATTTGTAACGGTTGCCGTATTGCACGTGGTCAATTCTTTCGAGATACCGGTATCTTTCCTGAAAAGTTACTCATGGTATGCCGGTGTGCAGGATGCACTGGTGCAATGGTGGTACGGGCATAATGCGGTGGCATTTTTCCTCACTACGCCCTATCTTGGTCTGATGTATTATTTCCTGCCAAAGGCAGCCAACAGGCCCGTTTATTCATATAAGCTTTCTATTATTCACTTTTGGTCACTGATATTTATTTATATCTGGGCAGGGCCGCACCATTTGTTGTATACCGCCTTACCCGACTGGGCACAGTCCTTGGGTACTGTATTCTCCATCATGCTCATAGCACCTTCATGGGGCGGTATGCTCAACGGACTGTTGACTCTACGCGGTGCCTGGGATAAGGTTCGTGAAGAGCCGATGCTTAAATTTATGGTGGTAGCGGTAACGGCCTACGGTATGTCCACCTTCGAAGGCCCGATGCTTTCGTTAAAGAATTTCAACGCGGTAGCTCACTATACCGATTATATCATCGCTCACGTCCACGTTGGAGGCTTGGGCTGGAACGGTTTTCTGACTTTCGGGATACTCTACTGGTTGATCCCTAAGATGTGGGACACCAAGCTGTATTCAAAAAAACTTGCCAACCTGCACTTCTGGATCGGATCACTGGGCATAATATTCTACGTACTGCCATTGTACGCGTCTTTCTTCGTGCAGAGTCTGATGTGGAAGCAATTTACAGCAGAAGGTGTATTGGCTTATCCTAACTTCCTTGAGACCGTGACACAGATCGTTCCGATGTACATTTTAAGGGCATTCGGCGGTCTGCTCTATTGGACAGGCGTGTTGATCATGGTGTATAACCTTATGAAGACCGCTTTCTCCGGTAAATTTATGGCAAACGAGGCTGCAGAAGCTCCGGCATTGGAGAAAAAAGAGGTTACCGGCGGTGACTGGCACAGGATTCTTGAGAGGAAGCCTATCCGCTTTACAATATATACCTTGATCGCAATTCTTATCGGAGGTATTGTAGAGATGGTTCCGACATTCCTTATCAAATCGAATGTGCCGACCATCGAAGCGGTGACACCTTACACACCACTTGAGATTGCCGGAAGAGACATTTACATCCGGGATGGCTGCAATGCCTGCCACTCCCAGATGATCAGACCGTTCAGGTGGGAAACCGAACGCTATGGTGAATATTCCAAAGCGGGAGAATTTGTCTATGATCATCCGTTCCTGTGGGGTTCAAAACGAACCGGGCCTGACTTACATCGCGTAGGCCACAAATATCCCGATTCATGGCATTACTATCATATGTATGATCCGACAAGTACTTCGGAGGGATCATTAATGCCTAAATTCCCATGGTTGTATGAGCAGTATTACGATCAGGAATCCATCCCTGATAAAATAAGCGCCCTGCGCACCATTGGGGTTCCTTATGAGGAGGGATATGAAGAAAAGGCTATTGCCGACATGCAACAACAAGCGGCAGAAATTGCAGCGCAGCTTAAATCCGAGGGTATTGAGACAGACCCAAATCTAGACATCATTGCCCTGATCGCATATCTGCAGCGGCTTGGTACGGATATAAATAAAGCAGAAGGAACCACGGCATCAGCCAACTAAATAACAGGAAAATGTTTAAACATTATTTCGAACAAATAGACGGAGTGGAGATATGGCCGATCATATCATTGATCCTCTTTTTCACGATTTTCATTTTCACTGTTATCTGGATTTTACTGCTTGACAAAAAGTATATCCAAAAAATGAAAAGTCTGCCATTTGAAGATGAGCCAGGCGAAACCAAAACTAATTTGAAGCATTAAAAAATAATAGTCATGTTATTTTCAATTATAAACCCAAAGAAGATCCGGAAAATGTTGCTCACTTTTTTATCTGTTGCCCTTGCAATACCTGCTTTTGCCCAGAGCGGTGGTTCTTCTTCAAATCTTGAGACACTGACCATTGTCGTATTGGTCTTTGTTGTGATCATCGCCATTTTTATCCTGATCATCGGGATGTATCTGGTGAGCATCATTCAAACGTTGTTGCTTGAACTCAAGCGACAACAGGCTGAAGCTGAAGGAAAAGAATTTGATCCGTCAAAAGAAAAATCATGGTGGAAGCAACTGCTGAGCAAAGCGACTGATGCCGTACCGGTGGAAGAGGAAGACAAAGTGCTGATGATGGATCATGAATATGATGGCATCCGCGAACTGGACAATCACCTGCCACCCTGGTGGAAGTGGCTGTTTTATATCACCATAGTATTTGCTGTGGTATATATGTTCGTGTATCATGTCATTGATGTTTTGCCTTTGAGTCATGAAGAATATGAGATTGCCATGGCAGATGCACGTGCTGCCAAAGAAGAAGCACTTGCAGCATCACCCGAAGGTGGGATTGATGAAAATACAGTTGAAATCACTGATGACCCCGAAGTCCTATCGAGAGGCAAGGCGATTTATGACCGGGAATGTGTGGCGTGCCATGCTCCGGAAGGCCAGGGACTTATCGGACCGAACTTTACTGATAACTACTGGATACACGGCGGTACAATCGGAGATATATTCCGCACCATAAAAAACGGCGTGCCGGAAAAAGGGATGATTCCATGGGAAGGAAAATTATCTCCCTCGGACATTCGCGATGTAGCCAATTATATTTTAACATTTGTAGGCACTACTCCCAAAGGGCCTCCACCTCCAAAAGAACCTCAGGGGGAACTCTATGTGCCTGAGGGCCAAAACCAAGCAAGCGGAGAAGGAACCGCAGAATAAGAACAACCAACTGAATAATTTTAAACCGCCTTCGGGCGGTTTTCAGTCTTTGTTCTATGAGAGAAAATGGAAGATATCTATCAATTTGACCAGGAGTTTCGCGACTCCATTGCTACCGTTGATGAAAAAGGAAAAAGGATATGGGTTTATCCCAAAAAACCAAAAGGCACGTTTCACAGGTGGCGCGTTTTAGTTGCCATAATTTTGTTGGCATTTCTGTTTGGGGTACCTTTTATAAAGGTTGATGGCGATCCGCTGTTGTTGTTTGATTTTTTTGAAAGGAAATTCATCATTTTCGGTATTCACCTTTGGCCCCAGGATTTTCATATAGTGGCCCTGATCATGATCACGACCGTAGTTTTCATTGTATTGTTTACGGTGATCTGGGGACGTATCTGGTGCGGGTGGGCATGTCCGCAAACCATTTTCATGGAAATGGTATTTCGCAAGATCGAATACCTGATCGAGGGTGATGCTACAAAACAGCGGAAATTGGATCAAATGCCATGGAACAAAGAGAAGATACTTAAAAAAGGCACCAAGCACCTTGTCTTCATTATAATAGCCTTATTGATTTCTCATACTTTTCTCTCTTACATTGTCGGTGTTGATAAAGTGTTGGAATTGGTTTCCAGCCCACCGTCAGAGCATCTGGCAGGATTTATAGCCCTGATGGTATTCACGGGCATGTTTTACGTCGTTTTCTCAATACTACGAGAACAGGTATGTATTGCCCTGTGTCCCTATGGCCGTCTTCAGGGCGTGTTTATTGGGAATAACACAATTTCCATCATATACGATTGGGTGAGAGGTGAGCCGAGGGGCAGACTAAAAAGGGGAAAGATTCAGGAAGGGAAAGGTGATTGTATCGATTGCAGGATGTGCGTGTACGCTTGCCCGACAGGCATTGATATCAGGAACGGCACACAACTTGAATGTGTTAATTGTACGGCTTGTATCGATGCCTGCGATCAGGTGATGGATAAGATCGGCAAGCCGCAACGACTGATAAAATACGGTTCGTATAGTGGCATTAAAGAGGGCAATCATAAGATTTTCACGAGCAGGGTAATCGGATATTCCATTGTTTTGGCGCTGTTGGTTTCCATTGTTGTTTTTATGCTCTTTACGCGTACCGATGTGGAAGCCACCATTCTGAAAGTGCCGGGACAGCTTTATCAGGAGCAGCCCGATGACAGGATCAGCAATCTTTACAATATCCAATTCATCAATAAAACGAATCATGAGATACCTCTTAAGTTAAAAGTGAAAGACCATGCGACTGCTGTCATCCGGCGTGTGGGAGATGAGAAACTGATGCTGAAACCGGGCGAGAGGCTGGACGGAGTATTCTTTATTGATTTACCGAAATCGGAAATCAAAGATATAAAGACCAAACTCACTATTCAACTGATTTCGAACGGTGAGGTAATCGATGAAATAAACACTAATTTTATTGGACCGGTAACCTTGAGAAAAAAATGAGCTGGGGCTGGAAAATAACGATATTGTACGTGGGTTTCGTCATCATGACACTGGCCATGGTATTTTATTTTATGGGTCAGAAGGTAGACCTTGTGACCGAGGAATATTATAAAGAGGAAATTAAATACCAGGATCAAATCGACAGGATTACCAATGCAAAAGCATTGAATGACCCTGTAAAGGTTGAATATTCATTGCATGAGAAAAAGGTGAAAATCTCATTTCCAAAAAGTCACACAGGACAAACGATTAAAGGAAACATACACTTTTACAGCCCATCCGATTCTGAGGAAGATCGTGATTTTCCTGTTAAAGTAATGGATGAAGGAATACAGACAATTTACGTCGGTAGCCTCAGGAAAGGTCTCTGGCGTATCAAGATCAGGTGGCATGCGGGTGATAAGGAATATTATCATGAACAGTTAATCACTCTGTGATATGGTCTGGTCAGCTTTCCTAATCGGTTTGTTTGGCAGTTTTCACTGCATCGGCATGTGCGGCCCGATTGCCCTTGCCCTGCCTGTGCAGAAAGACAGCAGAGTAAAACTGATCATTGGAAGAATTCTCTATAATGTCGGCCGTGCCATCACCTATGGAATTATTGGTATTTTATTCGGCCTTATCGGACAGAGCCTGTCGCTGGCCGGCTTTCAGCAGTCTGTATCAATCGTAGCGGGAGTATTGATTTTGCTTATGGTCATCCTGCCGTCAAAATATTCTCAAAAGTTTTACCTGCTCAAGCCTGCCTATGGTTTCACCAACTTTCTGAAAAGAAAATTCGGTGTGCTGTTGAAGCAAAAATCAGTCATGTCGGTATTTCTTATCGGCATATTGAATGGTTTCCTGCCGTGCGGGCTTGTTTATATTGCCGTAGCAGGAGCCATCGCTACAGGCAACTACCTGGAAGGTGCAATCTATATGTTCGTATTCGGCCTGGGAACCTTGCCCATTATGCTCGCTGTGTCCCTTGCAGGAAATTTCATCAGCCATAATGTGAGAAGGCGCGTCAATAAGATGATCCCGGCCTTTTTAGTCGTACTGGGGATACTGTTTATCCTCAGAGGCATGAACCTCGGCATACCCTATGTGAGCCCTAAGATCCAACAGACTGAGATCACGGATGATTCGGTGATATGTCATTGAGAAAACTTCTAAAAGTATTTCGACATGAGAGAATTTTTTTCAATTCTAATGTTTCTGACAACAATAATTTCTTCAAATGCTCAAAAGGATAGCTTAGTGATTGAATTTGATTCAATTGTTTCTGATCAATCCAAGATATACGAAATCATCGATCCTTTCGAAACCATGCCTGAATTTTCGGGAGGGTATGACTCTTTAAAGATATTCATTGATCGTCACAACAAGTGGCATGTTGGTCGGGAGACCATAGTAGGAAAGGTGTTTGTAGGTTTTATAGTTGAACCAGACGGTAGTATCACAAACATCGAGATAGTAAAAGGTCTGCATAAATCTTCCGACAAAGAGGCGTTAAGAATTGTCAGCCTGATGCCAAAATGGAAACCTGGTAAACAATCCGGTAAACCCATTAGGACGAAGATGATATTTCCTATATTCTTTGATGGGTTAAAATAAGTTCGGATTTATGATATCATGAAAATTTTACATATAGTTAATTCAACCCTATTTAACCACCATGGATACACTCAATTTTTTACTTTGCCCATTGTTGCTACCACCCTATACTTGATAAAAGCATGAAAAATCACCTATTTTTCATCGGATTTCTTAATGCCGAAGGTGGGATCTACTTTGATAAATTTCACAATCAGGAATCCGGGGATGGTACAAATCATCACCCACACGAAGAAATTGAAATAACCGATGATCTCCTGCAGCCAGCCTGAGAGCATGCCAGGCAGCATCATGCCCAGCGCCATAAATCCGGTGCTGATAGCGAAATGGGCTGTCTTGCTCTTGCCTTCCGAAAAATAGATCATGTAAAGCATATAGGCCGTAAAACCGAAGCCGTAACCAAATTGCTCCACCGCCACGCCGGCTGCAATTGTAACAAAGCTCTCAGGCAGCGCCCAGGCAAAAAAGACATACACCGCATTGGGCAGGTTGATGGCGATGGTCATCCACCACAGCCAGTATTTGAGGCCTTTTTTTGATGCAACCCATCCACCGAGTATGCCCCCGAAGGTGAGAAACAGGATGCCGATGGTTCCATAAATAACGCCCACCTCGCCGGTGGTGAGGCCGAGGCCATTGCGGTCTTTGGCGTCGAGCAGGAAGGGCGCCGCCAGCTTTACGAGCTGGCTCTCTCCCAAACGGTACAGCAGGAAGAATGCGATGGCGACGCCGGCGTTCTCCTTTTTGAAATAGCTGACAAAAGTGAAAAGAAACTCCTGCAGCATGTTACGCCCTTCGGACGCAGGTTTGTCAGCCACAGGCCTTGGCAATGCAAAGCGATGGTAGAGGAAAAAGAGCATAAACATGCCCGCGAGCAAATAAAAAGTGATGGACCATGCCAGGGGGATATTGCCTGACAAGCCCACAAAAGATGCCACACTTGCCCTATCGAGCTTCGGATCAATCTGCACGATGACCCATGCATTCCTGTTCCAGTTATCCTGTGTGAAGGTCAGCCTTTCACCATGTGCCAGCCTGAAGCTTTTATCGCCTTTTTTCCTGTCGAGGTTGAGCACCACCCTACGCCCCTCTTCAGGCGGGGCCGACAGCCGTATGCCGATCAGCGCTATGTTGCCCGCGAATTGTCCCTGGTTGACTGAGCGATCTTCCTTGCCCCACAGGCTTTTCAGTTTTTGCTTCAGGGGTGTGGAGACATGCTCCTGCCACCATGATGGGATTTTCGCTGTTTTGGCCTCCTCTATGGGAATATGGCCATTTTTTTGGTTTTGCGACTTCGCCCATACCAGCAGGGCAGTGCTCTCCACGGCAGATATGGGTTTTGCCGGTACCCTGATCTCCTCGGCATTGGTCAGGAAACGCAATTCACCTGTTTCGGCTTCATATACAGAGGTATCTCGTTGCCAGGCAGGAACCTCTATAGCGGGGTCGCTGTGCACATCGAAACGCAATGGCTCCAGGCCTGTTTTTGATTCGAGCGTACCCGCGAAGATGATGAGCAGGCCCTGGCCCGTGATCATGGCCAGCCTATAAAAAGTACTTCGAATGCCCACGAAAAAGGCCTGTTGGTGCTCATCGAGGCCTAGCATGTAAAACCCGTCAGCGGCGATATCATGGGTGGCTGAGCTGAAGGCAACGAGCCAGAAGAAGGCGAGTGTGTATTGAAAAAAGGCAGGCGCCGGAATGGTGAGCGCAATACCCGCCATACCCGCTCCGACGAACAGTTGCATGATGAGTATCCACCAGCGCTTGGTCCGCAGCAGATCGACCACCGGGCTCCAGAACGGTTTGATGACCCAAGGCAGATAGAGCCAGCTCGTATAGAGAGCGATATCGGTATTGGAGATGCCGAGGCGTTTGTACATGATGACCGACACCGTCATGACGACAACGTAGGGCATGCCTTCGGCGAAATAGAGGGTCGGGATCCATGCCCAGGGTGATCTGTTCTTTTGTCCCATGATCTTTTGGTTATTGCTTAAAAAGTATTTTCTCTTTGCAGGAAGTCAACAGTCACATTAAAATTCTTTTTTCAACCTGAAGGAAAGCAATCCCCTCAGTCCCCATTCATTTTTAATTCATCATTTTTAATTATCTCAGTATCTCCTCTCCCGTTCGGCACCTTTAAAATAGTGATTTAAAATGGCTTTATAATCATAACCCTTTGCGCCCATCACGGCAGCGCCGATCTGGCACAGGCCAACGCCATGCCCCCACCCCGCGCCTTTGAGTATGAAAAAAATACCATTTTTCTCATGGATTTTTTCTATTACGAATGCAGAGCTGTAGAGATGCGATCCACTGAACGCCTTCCGGATCTCCAGCTCCTTGCCGA
>WGED01000651.1 GCA_015492915.1 Cyclobacteriaceae bacterium | reverse complement strand
GCTCAGGCATATGAATTTTTTTTTGAAAAATTTCAAACAGAGTCTTTTATGTATTCGTATTTATTTATAACTTTTGACCATAAAACGCATATAGTCAAAATTTAATATGGCAGCTGAAACCACCAGAAATAAGATCGTTGATGTGGCTTCCAGGCTTTTTGGAAGATACGGATTTTATAAGACCTCCATGGATGAGATCGCAAAAATTGCGCGTAAGGCCAAAGGCTCGCTTTACTATCATTTTGCGAGCAAAGAAGATCTGTTTACCGCTGTCGTCTCTGCTGAAATCGAAAATCTTAAGGTAAAATTATCCGCAATCGTCAATGACAAAAATCTGAATGCCAGTGAAAAAATTAAAAGGTATTTGGCAGTCAGGATGGATACACTCAATACAGCAGCCAATTATCATGAAACCCTCAAGGCTGACTTTTTCGAACATTTCGATTTCATTGATGATCTGCGCTCTGACTTTGACGAATGGGAAAAAACCCAACTTAAAACCATGATCGTACAGGGAATCAAAGAAGGGATATTCGATGACCAATACGGCAGTTTTGAGATGTTGCTTGATGTACTTATCATGGTATTGAAAGGGCTGGAAATTCCATATTTTCTTCAGGGGAAGTACGAACAGTATGCCCCCTATTTTGACGACCTGATCAAGATATTATTAAAAGGTTTGGCCAAATAATTTTTTTGACCAAAACTGACTATAAAACATTAAAAGTATAAAATATATGCTTTAATTTTTTATCCTGAACTGACTAATAAACAATAAAAGTTTAAAAAGCATATGGAGAAAATTGCTGAACTGATCATAAAAGGAAGATGGGGTATCATAGTGGCAGTAGTGGCTGTCACGGTTTTTTTTGGGTTTCAACTCACTGAGCTAAAGATCAATGCCGACATCATGAGTTCACTACCCGACGATGACCCTGCTGCATTGCTCTACAAAGACATCGGCAAAGAATTCGGAGGTAATGACATGGGCATGATCGCCCTTGAAACAGACAATATCTTTAAAACTGAGGTTTTGCAACATGTCAAACAGATCACGGACACTTTGAGAAGCATACCGGGAGTATCGACTGTGACAAGCCTGACGGACATCCTTGATATTCGAGGGGAAGAATGGGGCATCGAAATTACCAGGTTGATTGATGAGTACGACATACCGGATACGAAAGAAGAGCTCGACAAGTTGCGCGAAAGAGTATTTGCCAAGGATATGTACCGCGGTGCCATCGTGTCGGAAGATGCCACCACCACACTGATTATCTACACTACCTTTGATGATGCTGACAAACAGGACATTGCCAAGGAAATAAAAGAAAATATCACATCCCTCAATCTGCCCGAAAAAGTATATTTTGCGGGATTACCAATGATGATGAACGACGTCTCGGATCTAATCCGGCTGGATATCATTAAGCTCATACCGATTGTCGTGCTTGTCATCGCTACCATTCTCTGGTTTAGCTTCCGTTCTGTCAGAGGTATTGTGCTGCCACTGATCACCTCAGGCATTGCCATCATCTGGGCGCTCGGTCTGATGCCATTGTTCGGTTATGAGCTGACGATCATTTCGAACAACATCCCCATCATCCTCTTCGCTGTGGGTAGTGCCTACACGATCCATGTGATCAACCGGATCAACTATACTTTCGAACGGGACAAGAGAAAGGCAGTGATTACGGCATTATCCTACATTGCCGTTCCTGTTTTCCTGGCTGCCATCACCACCATGATCGGTTTTGTCTCCTTCATCTTCGGAGCTTATCTACTGATGATCAAAGACTTCGGCGTATTCACAGCCATCGGCACTTTCTTTGCCTTTATCCTGTCGGTCACCTTCACCCCTGCCCTGGTTGTGGCCCTTTCCGGAAAGGAAAAATCACCAAAAACTCATGATAATGAAGAAAATCTCAGCACGGATTTTCTTTCCAAACATGTCCTCACTCCCATACAGCGTGTACTGTTTAAGCATACCAATTACATCCTTGTGGCATGGATCATCCTCATCCTGATCACCATCGGAGGAATATTCATGATAAAGCGAAGCGTGAACATGCAGAAATATTTCAAGAAGAATAATCCAACCCGTGTTGCCGAGGATGTGATGCAACGCAAATTCGGTGGATCGCAGCCTGTCTATATCGTCTTTTATGGCGACATGCAAAGCCCTGAGGTGCTACAGCTAATGATTGACATGGAACACTACATGAAAAAGAACCGGTTTGTAACCACTGCAAAATCAGTAGCCGATCTCATCAGCCAGATGAACGATGTGATGGGCGAAGGGGTAAAGGTACCCAAAGAAAAGGCCAAAATCGAACAATTGTGGTTTTTACTCGAAGGCCAGGATATCATGACACAACTCGTCAATGATGATCTGGACAAAGGTATCATACAGTCGCGCTTCGGGTCGTACGACAGCAAAGACATGGCAGATTTCGTTAATTATATCGATAAATTCATTGCTGAACATTCCAACGCTGACCACAGAATCGAGCTGACAGGGCTGCCTTCCGTGTACGTTCGTATGGACAAAAGCCTGTTCGACAGCCAGATGAGTAGCCTGGCCATAGCCCTCGTGCTCCTGCTTGTGATCGTGGGACTTATTCTGCGGTCATTTTCAAGAGGCCTCTATGCCACCATCCCCATCATCTCTACCATCGCCATTTTGTTCGGCTTCATGGGTTACACGGGCATCTCGCTCGATGTCGCCACTGTGTTGGTGGCAAGCGTTGCGCTGGGCATTGGCATCGATTATTCTATCCACATTATTACTCATTTCAACCATGCCATGAACAAACATAAGGACATAAAGGAAGCAATGAAGGAGACCATTATGATGAGCGGCAAGGCCATCATCATCAATGTGTTATCCGTGGCGGCAGGCTTTCTGGTGTTGCTTTTTTCGCAGATGGTGCCACTGCAGAATTTCGGCTTACTTGTGGCGCTCAGCATGTTCGGCTCAGGGGCCGGAGCACTCACGCTGCTACCGGCAGTCCTCATTCTGGCCAACAGAAAAGAATCAAAAAAACAAAATACTATTCATCAACCTTTAAAAAGAGAGAAAAATGAAGCGCATAAAATTATTGTTAATTAGCACGGTGCTCATGGTGCAGGGGACCATGGCGCAGGATGCCGGTGAAATACTGAAAAAAATGGATGAGGTGCTCTACTCCTCCAAAGACATGATGGGTAAAAATCGCATTGTTCTCATAGACAAAAACGGTAAAGAGAAGATCCGGGAAGCTATTTTCAAACAGAAAGGAAACGACAAACGACTCTTCCGCTTTACTAAACCAGCTTCACAGGACGGTATATCCACGCTCTCACTCCCCAATGACGTCATGTACTTATACCTGCCATCCTTCGGTAAGGAAAGACGGATCTCCTCCGGCGTGAAGAGCCAGAAATTTGCCGGAACGGACTTCACCTATGAAGACATGGAGGCCAAAACTTTTGTAGAAAAATACACTGGCACATTGCTCGGTGAGGAGGGCGACTTACTAGTGCTGGAACTGATTCCCAAATCCCCTAAATCGGGTTATTCGAAACTCATCACCAAGGTGAATAAGGAACACTATTATCCCGTTTATACGGAATATTATGACAAAGGAGGTAATAAGATAAAAATCGCCAAATATACTTTTAAAAAGATCGGAAAGTACTGGAATTCGGAAGTGATCGAGATGACTGACCTGAAAAAAAACCATACGACCAAAATGATCATGTATGATGTGAAGTACGACACGGGCCTGAATGATGACGAATTCACCGTAAGGAAACTAAAGCAATGATTGTCGGGTACCGGGTGTCAGAGATGACAAAAAATAACATGAAAAGAACAGCAATCGAGCCATTGAAAATAAGCGATGTTTAAAATCAAATCATAATAGTCAGAAAGATGAGACACACAGGCGCGGGTTTCGGAATAATGATCCTTATCCTGCTATTTTCTTTGACAGGCAGGGCACAGGATGAGAAAGATAAACTTAAATTGTCAGGTCAGTTCATGACGGATCAACGGTTTCTGTTGCAAAAGCCCAATGACTGGGCGTGGAATGAAAACCGCCTGACGTTGAAACTAAGTAAAAAGTTTGCCGACAAAGCGAAATTTCACAGCGAAGTATGGTTGCGCAACATCGGACTGCCACAGTACAACTCGATGGCCGACCTGTACAACAAAGGCATCATCGACCCCTACAATCTGGAGATCAGGGAAGCTTACGTGCAATTGTATGGATTTCTGAGCAAAAACCTCGATATCAAGATCGGGAGGCAGCGCATCGCCTGGGGCACGGCCGACATGCTAAACCCAACCGATAATCTGAACCCCTATGACTATGAAGATGTACTCGATTTCGGACGCCATAGAGGCTCTGATGCCATCACACTCGACTACTACTTTAATGCGGATTTCTCATTGCAAGGCGTTTTCATTCCTTTTTTCCAACCCGATAACCTGCCCGTAGGCATATTTGCCAATGCACTCATTCCTGAATATGATCTGCCTCCGGACATCGTGCTCGATGAGCTGACGGATGAAACCATCAGGCCGCGTTATAACCTCGCGGAAAGCACTACGGCAGGCACTAAATTCAGAGGATTCGCAGGTGGAATTGATTTCTCGCTCAGTTATGTATGGGGTCGCGACGGCCTGCCCTTCAGCATTTACAATACCTTCTCCCCCAACGATTCGCTGACAGCCATCAACATCCACTCGGAGTTGGCCTTTACCCGCGAACACATCTTCGGCGCCGACATGGCGACAACGATAGGCGGAGCGGGGCTCTGGGCCGAAGTGGCAGGATTTCTCCCCGATCATGAAGTGATCATGACAAATGACTTCTCTCCGCTTTTCCCCAGCCTGCCACCTGTCAAACAGGATTCTGTAGTACTCAAAAAACAGATGTATGTGAAATTCGTGGTAGGCATGGATTATCATTTTGCCAACGGCTCGTACCTCAATTTTCAATATCTGCATGGTTACGCGAGTGAGCGTGGTGCGGAAAATCTGAATGATTATTTTTTCATTACCTACGACATGAAGTTCTTTGAAGAAAGGCTCAAAGTTATGCCTGTGGCAGGAGCTTTCATCGTGTCAGACTGGAAAGATGTAAACAATAATTACGCGATCATCTACGCGCCTACCATCACATACATGGCAACGGACAATGCGGAAATTTCCCTGTCTGCACCTCTGTTTTTCGGAAAAGGGAACAATATTTTCAGCCGGCTAACAGACTATGATATGCTGATGTTCAGGTTTAAATATAGTTTTTAAGTCATCACAATCCTTCATTCCAAGGGCTGTGAGTCCTTTGAGGGTTTGGTAAAAAATTTGATTTTTCATGAATTTAATGTGTATTATCAGGAATTAAAAGTTACCTCTGACATCGATTTCCAAGACAATACCTCAATAATGACTAAAACACGTGCCGTATAAAGAAAAATAATTAAATATTTTTATTACCGATAAGTTCATCAAGCACTACGACAGAGAAACAAAGCAACGAGGACACATTCAGATGAAAGAATTAAACCTAAACAGACAATGCAAAGAATAGTGATAGATATACCGGATAATAAACTTTCGTTTTTCCTGGAACTCGTAAAAAATCCTGGATTTAAAAAGGTTAAGCGTCTTTCGAAAGAGCAAAAAGAG
>WGED01000650.1 GCA_015492915.1 Cyclobacteriaceae bacterium | reverse complement strand
CGCACATGGCTCGGTCCGGATTACTGGTCCAACAGGCTGCAGGACTGGCAGGTGGCCAACGGTCGTGCAGAATGCCTTACTGCCGAGCCCAACCGCAACATTAACCTGCTCACATGGCGACTGGAACGTGAAAATGGTGATTTTTCCATGCAGGTGCGAACCGGACTGATCACCGACACTTTGCCGCAAAATGAACAAAACTGGATTGGGTTCAGGATCGGCGCCCGAGGGCAGTTTGACGATTACCGCGACGACGCACTATTCGGCAAAGGACTTAACGTGGGGATCACTACCGCAGGTGATTTGTTTATCGGAGAGCCATCTGTAAAAGCTAACGGAAATGCCAAAGCGCTTCTGCCACACCTTAAGAAAGGTCTGCTTCTTAAAGCCTCCGTTTCCATGAATAATGATCAATATTCTTTAAAAATTGAGGCTGTAGATCCCTCAACCGGCGAGGTGCTTGCGACTAAGGGGGAATCAGACATTCCCGAACAAAGTCTCTGGGGCAGCATAGCGCTGGTCAGCAATTTCTCAGGTCTGAAGGGAAACAACTTCATTCCCTCCTGTTGGTTTGACGAATGGCAGATAAGCGGATCGAAACTGAAAAATTATCCGGACAGGGCTTTCGGACCAATCCTTTTCAACCAGTACACACTCAGCCGTAATGTCCTGAAGATGACCACACAGATGGCACCGACGGGGCCCGATGACGCCCGGACCGTCACACTCATGATCAAAGAAGGAAATGACTGGAAATCCATAGGCGAATCTGAAATCGATCCCATGTCGCGCACGGCACATTTCAGGGTGAACGACTGGCATAATGATACCGACGTGCCTTACAAACTTGTATATGGCTTAAATACCGGAGGTGAAAAATTGACCGAATTCGTTTACGAGGGTACTGTCAGGAAAGAACCACTCGATAAGGAGGAAGTTGTGATGGCGGCCTTTACAGGCAACAACGACCTCGGCTTCCCGAATAACGACCTTACAAAAGCCATCAAATATCATGACCCCGATATCCTTTTCTTTTCGGGTGATCAGATCTACGAAGGTGTAGCGGGATACGGAGTGCAACGAAACCCGGTCGATAAGGCCACCCTCGACTACCTGCGCAAATGGTACCTATACGGTTGGGAATACGGCGATTTGCTCAAAGACAGGCCATCTATCAGTATCCCCGACGACCACGATGTATATCATGGTAACATCTGGGGCGCGGGCGGCATCGCTACTCCGCCTGGAGTTTGGGGTATTGACGCACAGGATGCCGGAGGATATAAAATGCCTGCCGAATGGGTAAAAATGGTGGAGCGAACACAGACAAGCCATCTGCCCGACCCGTTTGACCCGAGACCCGCGGCCCAGGGCATCGGCGTGTATTTCACAGGGCTGGACTATGGAGGAATCAGCTATGCCGTTATCGAAGACCGCAAATTCAAGTCGGCGCCCAAACCCCTGTTGCCGGAAGCAAAGATCAATAACGGTTGGCCGCAAAACATCGATTTTGATGTCGTCAACAAAGCTGATGTGCCCGAAGCAAAGCTCCTCGGTCAAAGGCAACTTGACTTTCTGGAAGCCTGGGCGGCTGACTGGCCTGACGGCGTGATGATGAAGGCCGTCCTTTCGCAGACCATCTTTGCCAATGTAGCCACCCTGCCCAAAGACGAACATCACGACAGGGTCGTGCCAAAACTCAGGATTCTGGAAAAAGGGGAATACCCGCCTGATGATATACCCGTCACCGATTTCGACTCAAATGGCTGGCCGCAATCGAAGCGTGACAAGGCCATTAAAGCATTCCGTAAGGGATTTGCCGTGCACATCGCCGGCGATCAGCACCTCGGCAGCCTCATTCAGTATGGCGTGGAGGCATGGCACGACTCGCCGTTTGCTTTTTGTGTGCCCGCCGTTTCCAATGTATGGCCCAGAAGGTGGTTCCCCATGATCGAAGGTAAAAACAGAAAAGAGGGCTCCCCTCGCTATACAGGTGATTTTCTCGACGGCTTTGGCAACAAAATGACTGTACTCGCAGTATCCAATCCGATCTTTACGGGTAAGAAGCCGTCAAGGCTCTACGACCGTTCGACGGGCTATGGCATTATCCGGTTCAACAAAAAATCACGGGATATTACCTTTGAATGCTGGCCGCGTTTTATCGATCCATCAGCACCCGACGCCAGACAATACGACGGCTGGCCCGTCACCGTCAACCAGTATGATAACTACAAGCCGGAGCCTGCCGGCTGGCTGCAGGCTGTTGAAGTGGCAGGCGCGAAAAATCCCGTAGTGAAAATTTATGATGAAGGCACAAGCCGGCTTGTATATGCCGTCAGGATCAGGGACAATGCTTTCGAGGCGCCTGTCTATGATATGAATACCACCTACCGCATGGAGGTCGGCTTTGATGGAAATTATAAAATTTTTGAAGGCCTGATGCCAAAAAAGGAAAAAGGCTGGAAAAATGTAAAGGTTGAGTTTTGACATAAACCGAAAGACCGAAGACGGAAGTTGGGGGCCGGCATGGCTTCTTAACAGACCGGAAATAAAAAAAGGCCGTTTTCTCATAGAGAGCAAACGGCCCGAAAAAAGAGGCTTTTTTCAAAATAAAGTCTTTTTATTTCACACTTATGCCGATACCGGCCGAAACAATCGAGTATTTCTGCCAGGTATCATCGGCGTGCAATGTTATTACACTGAGTTTGAGCATCAGTCCACCGGTACCGCGAAATGAATTCTCTTTGTAATTGACCGAAACGGGGTCCGTCACGGTAAATGTTGTAGTCGGATCATTTTCATCTTCTACGATATAAGTGCCTTTTATTGAGAGTTCTGATGATATGCCGCTGTAACCAAATGAGCCATAAAGAGTGAGTACGGATATCTTTTTTGATACAATTCCCTGCACAGTCCAGTTGTTGATATTGAAGAGTGTCTCCTGATTTTGTCCGGTGAGACCAACCTGCGACATATCGTAAACATTGTCAAAACCACTGAAAGCGCCAAGGATGGCGATATCAACCGGCCGTTTTTTGTCGTCTTTCACGAACCATTGCATCAGATCATGCTTGATGCCGAGACCAAAAACACTTGTTTTGAAGTCGCCGTATTTTATCTGCGGGGTATACCGTATGATAATGTCCGTATTAATAAATGTTCCCACTCCAAGCTGTATCATCGGAGAAGGCACAACATTATAACCGAATTGCTCCTTGAACCCCAAACCCGTAGGCCGGTATGAACCTTCGATGGTTTTGCCCGTTGTTTCATCATAATAGGAAAAAGTCAGCTCCGCACCGTTACTCTCGGCAGGACCCATGATGGTCGGTATCTGATTGGTCTCACCGGTACTTGTAACATATTGATATTCGGTAGCGTCGAATGTGAAATACTCGGCCGTACTCGGGACGCTGGTCAGGTTGCCGCTGATCGTCAGATCAAATCCGAGTGTTTCGTGTGTTTTGGCCGTATTGTACCAGGAATTGGCCATGCCATACGAAAAACCGAGTACAACTGGCTCCAGATAGCTCTTAATAAGCTTACTGCCATCCTCCGCCCCCGCTCTCAGAAAAATATCGAAATCCGTTTCCTGAGCCTGCACATGGAAGATCGTCAATATAATGACTGCCGACAATAAAAATGTTTTTTTGATGCTCATCTTCATAACAAACGCAGCTTTAATGAAAAAATGATGGATTCTCCTTTAAATACCATGGTCAGGATAGTTGTAACATTTAAAATCTTTCGAAACCATACATG
>WGED01000649.1 GCA_015492915.1 Cyclobacteriaceae bacterium | reverse complement strand
CTTGTGTGTATCTTTATGTTGCAGCATGATTATTTGTGTTTGGAAACTATGTTAAAATACTGAAATTCAATATTTTAACCAAATTTTCATGCTGCTTTTTATTGTCTTTTTATCTCATTTTCAGCCACTTATTTTATTGCGAAACTTGAGTGATTTACAGGAAAGGGTCAACTTTAAAATAATTCTGAATTAGGGGTGGTTTTCATGATTTATGATATTATTGGCTAACTTTACCCATGAAATTCGAGGTATTTTTCAACTGACAAATCATTTTTATCGATATGTTTAATTCTGAAATCGCCTTATTGAGCTGGACTGCAGCCACTTTGGGATTTGTACATACAATATTAGGCCCGGACCACTATTTGCCTTTCATCGTGATGTCCAAGGCCCGCAACTGGTCGATGGTCAAAACCTCTTGGATCACTGCCATCAGTGGTGTCGGTCACGTGATGAGTTCGATCGTGCTGGGTGCAATCGGCATATTCATTGGGTCGGAAGTCATGAAACTGGAAGCGCTCGAGGAGTATCGGGGAACGATTGCTGCATGGCTTCTCATCGGTTTCGGGTTCGCCTATTTTGTGTGGGGCGTTTTCAGGGCGATTAAAAATAAGCCTCATACGCATATCCATGTGCACGAAGGCGGTGTAGTGCATGAGCATGAGCATTCCCATACAGGCGATCATGCGCATGTTCACGAAAGTAAAAAAGGCCTCAAGGATATTACGCCATGGATTTTGTTCACAATTTTTGTATTCGGTCCGTGTGAGTCGCTCATTCCACTCCTCATGTACCCTGCGGCCAAAAGTAGTATCAGCGGCATGGTAATCGTCACCACCATTTTCGGCATCACTACCATTCTGACGATGCTCGGTATAGTTTTATTGGGCGTCTGGGGCATCAACATGGCGCGGTTTAATAAACTGGAGCGCTATACTCATGCCATTGCGGGTGCTACCATCTGCCTTGCCGGTTTGGCAATTGTATTTTTAGGATTGTAGGCTACGGGCTGAGATACCGAAATAAAATCATTCATTACTCATACAGGGTAATTTCTTAAATTTCCCCATAGAATTGCTTGTACTTCATGACTCCCTCTTTGGTAAGTGAAATACCTGAGGAGTCGGTTTCTACGAGGCCTTCGCGTTGCAGTTCGTCAACGGCTTCGGTAAGATAATCCTTTTCCAGTGCATCGAGCTTGAATAAGCGAGGAAGGTCTTCTCTGGATTTTAGCGTATGCTCTTCGGTGTTGTAGAGCCTGGTGATGATTTTATTTTTCACCTCGTCAATCAGTTCTCTTTCCTTTTCCATGATGGAAATGCCGTATTTTAGTCTCAGTATATCGGCGAGGTCATCGATGAGTGTTTCCTCATCCAGGTTTTTTTGTGATGCTGTGTCTTTTATAAGTTGTTCGAATGCCTTGAAATCCATAAGTCGAATAATTTTGAATAGAATTCATGAAAATTTAGTCCTGGTAAAAATAGCGGATTCTTTTTGATGCCCATGAATTTTTTGCCACAATTCTCATGAATTTATGGATTTCTGCCTATTTTCACTTTGAAGTAAATCAATCGGATCATGATCATTGGCATTGACATCGGAGGAACCACCACGGACATCGTTGGTTTGAATAACGGTCAGATCCTCAATCCGGTTTCTGTAAAGGCTGACGATCCCGTGACATCGGCTGCCGGTGCCTTGGGCAAGTTTGTGGATATGACCGGATTGTCATTACCCGAAATACGATTTATCGCTGCAACGGGGGTCGGATCGGGGCAGATCGGAGATCAATTGCTGGGTATTCCCGTGAAAAAAGTGAATGAATTTGACGCCATCGGTACAGCGGGCGCCTACCTGTCCGGTTTTCAGGAGGCGATGGTCATTAGTATGGGTACAGGCACGGCTCTGGTTTATGTAAAAGGAAAGGATATCCGGCACTGGGGCGGGAGCGGTGTCGGTGGTGGCACCATGGTGGGCCTTGCAAGACAGATGCTCAACATCACAACCATCAGCACCCTGATGGACAAAGCCTCGAAAGGCAGGCCTAAAATGGTTGACCTCACTGTGGGCGATATCGCCAGGGGACCCTTGAAAAACCTGCCGGAAACTGCCACTGCTTCAAATTTCGGTAAAATGTCTGACGAGGCCAATGATAGTGATATCGCCCTGGCGATTATCAATCTGGTGGGTCAGACCATTGCATTGCTCGGGCTGTCCGCAGCCAGAGCTGTTAAAGTAAGGGATATCGTCCTGACAGGTAAATTGTCTATCTTGCCATTGATCCGCAAGGTAATGGATAATGTCGCCGAATTATATAAGATGAAATTCATTGTCCCCGATTATGCAGAATTTGGTACGGCAATCGGGGCTGCCATCAAGCTGCAGGGTAACGGCGCATGAAAAAATCGCTGTTTTTTCATAGCGGGGCAATCCTATGGTTTTTAATGATATTTAAATGTGAAGAAACAGAAAAGGCCCCCGGGAGCCTTTTCTGTATTTCATATAAAACTAAAATTCAACACTCACTCCAAACTGTACATTAAAAGGATTGCCCGGCGTGTAATGAATTTCCGACACAGGTTCCGGTTCAAACTGCAACCTCGATTCCGTGTCGAACTGGGCTTCGTTCCATTCCACATTCAGCATGTTTTCCAATGACCCGAAAACTTTGATAATGCCGAAGCGGTAAGCAAGCATCATATTCAGGAGAAAATACCCTTTGGCCCTCACTGTGTTTGTCTCATTGGCGGGTCTTTCGCCGACATAGCGGTACCTCAGCGCACCTTCGAAGCCTTTGTCGAGCAAGGCTGTAAGGCCCCCCTGAGATGTAACCCGCGGTGCCAGTGGAATCTCATTTTGTCCCTCAGGCTCATTAATGAATTTGCCATTTGCAAGGTTCAGGTCAATGTCGGCCCAGAGCCATGACGAAAGTTGAAAGCGCCCCTCAAGATCAAGGCCGATCCTGCGCGTTGCTCCGTTGATCTCGGTGGTTCCTTCATCGCCGACAAACACAAGTTCTTCCTGCATATGCAGATACCACGCTGCCAAACTCAGGATAGCTCTTTTACCGATATTCAGCTTACTGCCCATTTCAAAACCAGTCGCTCGTGGCAAAGTAAGGGTGTTTCTGTGTACAGGATCGAAATTGCGGGCTATGAGTGCCGAATCAATTTGAACCGGGGAATAGCCCTTACGGCTTAATCCCTGTTCTATTTCATGGATGCGCTGGGTCGTGACAACATCGCGGGCATCGTTAGAGTGAAATCCGGTGCCGCTATTTAAAAATATTTCAACAGATTCAGACGGACTGTACACGATGTTGAGCTTTGGGTTTACGATCATTTTTTGCGAATAGGTTGAGGACCGGGGCAATTCGTCGTCCATATAAGGAAGAGGTTCCGGCAAGTCGAGTTTGTCATTCACATTGAAAGTGAAGTAGTCTCCCCGCAATCCTATTTGCATTCTCCATTTGGTATTAAAGATCAGATCCTCTTCAACCCAGAGAAAAAGGCTGCGCTCCGAAATTCCGTCATCCGTCTTCAGTGTTTTCCTGATCCTGTCGGGGCTGTGCCACAGACTTACGTCGATATTATCGGCACGCAAACCACCACCCACAGTCGTTTGCGACAGTATATTGCCCAGTCGCTGACGATAGATGTAATGCGTATTGATGCCCAGGATATTGCGCTTGTCCACTTGCTCTATCATGTCGCCATTGACAGGGTCGTTGAGCCAGAAGGTAAAGTTGGAAAACAGCCGGAAATCATACCAACTCGAATAACCCTGGATCTTAAATTCCTGATCTGTGCCTTCGCCGTATGTGTATTCCATATTCACGTTCTCACGGCTTGTCGTGCCTCCTTCCATATCATCGATGGCACCGAAGCGCGTAATCAGTCCCTCGCTCACCGCCCTGTCTGGAATCTGGCCCGATGCATTCCATCCCGAGCTAAAACCGCCAAGTGACAATGACAGCGTAGAAGTTTCGGTGAGATGAGTATGGAATTTGCCAAATACATTAAACCGTATGAAATCCTGAGGACTCTCAAAGGGCCCGTCCGTTGCATAAAACTGACCTGCCAGGTAGGCGCTTTGGTGCGTTTTATTTGTTGGTATTTTCAGAACGGTCGTCAGCCGTGCCGTACTAAACATACCTCCCTCCAGCTTCACCAGGTTATTATCGGGATGGTCTTGAGTCCGGAATGAGACGGAACCCGCTGTGCCGAAATCACCGAACCGGGCGAAATAAGGACCTTTGAATACATCGAATCCTTCCACTGTCTCGGGGATCAGAAAGTGCAGATCGGCATAGCCCTGGCCGTGTCCGTGTGATACCATATTGACCGGAATGCCATCTACGTAGATTCCGACATCTGTGCCGTGATCAGCATCAAACCCGCGCATGTAAAGCTGTTCGGCCTTACCGCCACCGTTGTGCTGTGCAATAATCAATCCCGGAGCGAGCATCAACAAATCCTGCGAAGATCTGACAGGCCTCACTTTCATGTCAAATTGCCGGATCCCTTTTGCCGAAGCGGCTGAGAATGGTCTTTCCGCCTCTATCTGGATCGAAGACAAATTGAGGCTGCCGGGTTTCAGATCGATGTTCAGCGTGACGGTTTCGTCAGGTTTTATATATACCTGTTTTTCGATGGTTTCATAACCGACGAACGAAACCACCACAACCTGATCGCCTGCAGGCACGTTATCGATCCGATACTCGCCGTGCAGGCCTGTGCTGGTACCTAACACAGTACCTTTGATTATGATATTTACCAATGGCAATCCGTTACCGTCTTCCGCGTCACTTACCTTTCCTTTTAATATGCCTGATTGGGCATACAGTAGAAAAGAGCCTGAAAAGAGGAAAATGAGTACAAAGACTGCCACTGATGAAATGTTTTTTATATTACTTTTCATCATGCTTTGTTAAAAAATGTCAGGTGAATTAAGAATGCCATCATATGCCGCATGGCATAATTATCCCATAGGACGGATCATAATATGATCGGTCGATATCTCTGATATGAGAAAAGGATAATAATTGATGAAATTATTTGATCAGGCTAATTTGGGAGGCGGCAAATCGGGTTCCTGATCCGTAAGATCGGAGCATGAATAATTAATAAACAGAAAAGGTGCTTTCGTGATAATATATGTCAACAAGTGAATGTGCTGGCCCCGTACATGATCGTTATACTTAAAGGCCGGTGGGGTCATAGAAGTCTCTTCACTATGATGGTGTTCTTTATCCTCTTCAAGCCTTTGCAGCGCAAAATCAATAACAATATTGTGGGTATGTCCATGCCCGTGGTTCTTTTGATGTTCGTGGTGGATGCCTCTGAAATGAGCATATTCATGGTAAAAATGCTGATACAAAGTGTGCGTAAAGAGATGATGGAGATCATGGGCTAAATATATCCCCGAGGGTCCTGACATCCCGCCGACATACAGACCCAGTAGAAAAAATGCTACAATCCCCTTTAACTTTTTACCGTAAAAATCCCTCATATAATTCAAAAAATCAGGGAAATAAATACTGTTTATAAAATTAGCTTTTTATTGGCATAAAAACAGATTTTCACTAATTGAATAATCAATAACCGGATAAGAAATGTAAACAAAAACAATTCAGGTGTGTCCGTTTTGATGATCGCTTTGTCCTTATTCGTACGGGTTGATGGCATGAGAAAAATGCAATTCTTTGGTGATCTGGCAGGTAGACTGTTTGGCATGCCTTTGGCATCAATAGGAGCAACCAAACAGCTTTATCATGAAAAATTTACTTTTTATTATCCTTTTGTTCGCGGCACCTTTTGGTTACGCCTCTGATTCACTCGATCAGATAGAGATTAACTCCACTTTTGCAGCGGTATCTTTCGACGTAGAAAACGAATCGCTGATCATCACGTTTTGTGATACAGTAAAAAAGCCCTGTCACTCAGTTATCGACATCATGAAAACAAAAAATCTCGCTTACAAAACGCGCATCATGCGATATTTTGGCGGACTGGTAGTCAATGATACCTATAAATTCAGGCATTTGGTTGTCATAGTTGACGGCAAAAGGCATGTGT
>WGED01000648.1 GCA_015492915.1 Cyclobacteriaceae bacterium | reverse complement strand
GCTGATATCTTTTATCATGCCTTCCAAAAAATCGTTCCACGCATTTTGTTCTACCTCCTGCTTTAGGATTTGGTAATAGTCCTGCTCGGCAGAGAAGTTGTCAATAAACAAAAACCGTGCGTATTCAATGATTTTTTCCCTGTCATTTTGCGCCTGAGCAATCTTCAACAACCAATCATACCAGGTTTTACTCAATCCCGGACTTTCCTTCTTGTTGTATTCGATACCGTCTTTGCACAATCTGATGGCCTCTTCAAAGTTTTCATCAGCCATGGCTTTTTTGATGGCAGCCTTTCTTATTGAGGGGTTTTCAATGTGGTCATTCATAAATTTTCGGACTTCTTCAGCATCCTTAAATTTTGAGATGACCTCAAGTTGAAACGCCCGGGCTATGTCCCTTTCGTATTTTCCATCCATCGTATCCAGGCAGCTTATGATGGTATCGGCCTCATCTTCATGTGCTGCCAGCTCAAAGGCAAGTTCTAAAAGACTGATATGCCAGTCCCAGCCTTTAAACATATCTTTTTTAAATGATGTAATGCAATAATCAAAAAGTTTTTTCCTGATTTCCTCAGGTATTTTTCTTCCGGCAATGTCGCGCAATATCGTGAAGGCATGTTCTAAGATAAAGCCCATATAGCCATCGCTGTCATCACAGGCATTAATGACTTCTTCCATCTCCTCAATCAGCGCTGTACAAACAGCAATGGCATTTTTGTAGTTCTTGTCTTTAAATTGTTTTATTGAGGCGTCAATGACAGGCTCCAACCCCTTTTTCAGCAACTTCATGTGATGCCAGTCAATAAAGCCGTGTCTGCCCGCCAGCGAATTGACCAGCGATCGTATCTGTTGCTGATAAAACGCTTTCGTTTGCTCTTCATTGAGATGTGCAAAGCCGGATAAAAACAGATTCCTGAACTGCTTATCTCGTTTACATTGCTCTTGTATGAATTTCTTCAAATCCTCATGAGAGACCTTATCCAGGATTTCTTTTACCTGTTGAGTCACAGATTTTCTCCTCTTCTTTTTCTTCGGCTTCCCGTCAGGTAAAAGCTTTTCCTGATTCAACCCCAGCTCATCCTGCTTCAAATAAAATATCACAGCCGCAACATGCTTGCAAACAGGCCCCCAATCATACGGACAATCACAACGATGCTCGACTATGGTGTCATCTACAACTTTCAAATAAACGGTGTAGAGCTCTGTCCCCCAAACCATGGCTTCAAATTCACCATTCGAAATTTCCAAAAACTCATCAACGGCCCCATTTTTGAAATAGGACAACCCCCTCTTCAAAATAGTCTCGCTGATGAAATGCTCAAACTCGTTTAATGGTATTTTCATTTTTTCGCTTTTATCACCGGCACAAACTTACAACGCTCATCTGAGTTTTGCAAGCTGTGGAATCGGTTAAATCGGAGGAATCGGTGGAATCGGAGGAACGGGCGCTAATCTGTGTAATCTGTGTAATCTGTGATTCTGACGATGAAACGTAACGAGCGTGATTCGGGCTTAAGAGCGGAGCTGTAAACTCACCACGGGGTACACGGGGAGTTCACCACCGCAATACAAAACGCCAAACGCTAAACACTAAACAATCAAAAAAGCCTGTCCCGCACACTGGCAAGACAGGCCACTCACACTATGTAATTACTCAAAAATTACCAAATTCAATGCCCAAACGGGCCGCAGCCGTTGGGTGGAGACGAGAGCACAGCGCTCCATCTCGTTTGGAGAGGTCGGAAAGTATGACGACCGTTAGCATCAGGCAGCGGGTGCCCGGGCTTAAAACATCCGATCACACACTCTCCGACCGCAGAGGGCTCTTTCAGAGTCCTCAATCCTCACAGCATGTTTGTGGAAGCAGCGTGCAGGCAGAAATGACTTATGGTAGATTGCCCTAAAGCCTAAGCGGCTGCTTCACAAAAGCAAGACGATCATCACCTTATCATAGCAGAAGAAAAAGAAGCGGCAGGCAGTGCGTGAAAGGGAACAGAAAAGGGGCCTGCGTCGCTCGTGTCTGAGGTATTTCAAACGCGGTTTCTACAATCGGTTTTGGGATGATCGCTGAGCAAAACTGTAAAAGCCCACACCATTGCACAGGCGTATTGCTCAATGCTCGCTGCAAAGATAAGGTTCATATAGCAAAAAAGCAAAACATCTTTGCTTTTTTTTGGAAGACGCCACTACAGACAGAAAGCGGTCGCATCGCTCAAGACTACGGGCGAAGCAATTTTTCCCGTACTTTTGACGCGCTTTTACCGTACTTTTGCGGCACAAAAAGAAACGCACATGCCTACGGCTATACAAACCGCCATCAACTACCGCCGCGGCCGCCTCAGCGATGCCACGCTTTTGATGCTCTACAAGCGCATGCTCCTGCCCCGCATGATCGAAGAAAAAATGCTCATCCTGCTGCGGCAGGGCAAGATCAGCAAGTGGTTTTCGGGCATTGGCCAGGAGGCCATCGCCGCCGGCGCTACGGCAGCCATGGAGCCCGACGAAATGATCTTCCCCATGCACCGCAACCTCGGGGTCTTCACGGGCCGCGACATCCCGCTCTTTCGCCTCTTTGCGCAGTGGCAGGGCAAGGCTGCGGGCTTTACCAAAGGGCGCGACCGCTCTTTTCACTTCGGAGCGCCCGAGTATCACATCGCAGGCATGATC
>WGED01000647.1 GCA_015492915.1 Cyclobacteriaceae bacterium | reverse complement strand
GTGTTAGATATAGTGGTAAAGGGATCCTGACAGAAAGTTCATGAGAAATTAACCATTTTTTCATGGTAAAATAGTAAGGTACATACACCGGAAGTGATTCGATTTAAACAAAACCGCCGCACATAAGGTGGAAATAAAACATAAGACAATGGAAAAGAACAATTCCCTGAATACCATTGAAGAAGCTATAGAAGACATCAAAAAAGGTAAGATCATCATCGTTGTCGATGATGAGGACAGGGAAAACGAAGGTGATTTCATCTGTGCCGCAGAGAAAGTAACGCCTGAAATCATCAATTTTATGGCCACTTATGGTCGGGGGCTTATCTGCGCGCCGCTCATCGAAGACCGCTGCGAAGAACTGAACCTTGAACTGATGGTGGGGAAAAACACTGCACTCCACGAGACCCCTTTTACTATTTCGGTTGATCTGAGGGGACATGGCTGCACCACCGGGATATCGGCTGAAGACAGGGCCAAGACTATCCGCGCCCTCGTTGACCAGCAAACCAAACCGGATGACCTTGGGCGGCCGGGTCACATATTCCCGCTTAAAGCAAAAGCCGGCGGTGTGCTGAGACGTGCGGGTCATACCGAAGCGGCAATAGATTTTGCAAGGCTGGCGGGATTCTATCCTGCAGGGGTACTGGTAGAAATCATGAAAGATGACGGCACCATGGCGCGCCTACCGGATCTGCGTAAGGTTGCAGAAAAGCACAACATGAAGCTGGTTTCGATCAAGGATTTGATCGCTTACAGAATCGAGAAGGAGTCGCTCATCGAAAAAGTCACCGATGTGGATATGCCGACGGAATACGGCAGCTTCAAACTGGCAGCGTACAAGCAAAAGAGTACAGGTGATGTGCACATGGCATTGATAAAGGGCGAATGGAAACCCAACGAACCCATTCTGGTACGCGTCCACTCTTCCTGTGCCACAGGTGATATTTTTGGTTCCTATCGTTGCGACTGCGGTGCGCAATTGCATGCGGCCATGAAAATGGTGGAGAAAACCGGCAAAGGGGTGATTCTGTACATGAACCAGGAAGGCCGGGGGATTGGATTGCTCAATAAACTGCGTGCTTATAAACTACAGGAAGAAGGTTATGACACCGTTGAAGCAAACCATAAACTGGGATTCAAGATGGATCATCGCGATTACGGCATTGGCGCCCAGATTTTGCGTGATCTTGGCGTGAAAAAAATCAACCTTATTTCCAACAATCCGAAAAAACGAGCCGGACTTATGGGATACGGCCTGGAAATTGTGGAGACTGTACCTATCGAAATCACACCAAATGAATATAATATTCGTTATCTGACTACAAAGAGGGACCGGATGGGGCATGATATCCTCAAGCACCATTGACAGTTTTTACCCATGAAAAAAACAGCATTTATTTTAATTTTTTGGCTGGCAAGTCTGGCAGGCTTTGCCCAGGAGTTTCCATCGGAAATGTGGCACGATGGATTTCTCGTACTGAATTCAGGTGACACCCTGAGAGGACAGCTTAAATATGATCTTGTCAATGATCTGGTGCAGTTGCAAGCCAATAATGTTGTTAAAACGTATAGCGCGCGGAAGATCAGGTATTTTGAGATTTTTGACAGGACTATCAACACCTACCGGTATTTTTATGCGCTACCTTTCAGGGTTCAGGCCAATTATCAGGTACCGGTGCTTTTCGAGGTTCTGTATGAAGGGAAGCTATCGTTGCTCTGCCGCGAAGAGATCGTCACAGAGTCAGTTCCACAGTATAATTCATACCCTTATTATTATTATCGCGGAGGCATGCCTTATTCACCTAATCAATCGCGGACGCGGCTCAACTATAATTATTATTTTTTAGAACAAAACGGTGAAATCCAGGAGTATAACATGAAAAAAAACAGCCTTCTCGGGTTTTTCGGACGGCGGCAGGCTGAAGTAAAACAGTACATGAAAAAACACAACCTGAAACATGACAAAATGAAAGATCTCGTCAGGCTGGTCGCTTTTTATAATGCCCTCATAGGAAGCTGATCTTATTATGAAAAAACCATTAATTCTCGTCTCGAATGATGACGGCATCAGCGCCAATGGTATCAGGCTGCTGGTTACTTTGATGAAAAAACTCGGCGAAGTGATCGTCGTGGCGCCCGACAGCCCCCAATCGGGCATGGGCCATGCCATCACCGTTGGCAACACACTGAGACTCAATGAATCACACATTTTCAACGATGTAAAGGCATATCAGTGCTCCGGCACGCCTGCCGATTGTGTAAAGATCGCCAAGGGTTTCATCCTTAAGGGCCGTAAGCCCGACCTCGTAGTCAGTGGCGTCAACCACGGCAGCAACACCTCTATCAGCGTTATCTACAGCGGCACCATGTCCGCCGCGCTCGAGGGCGCCATCGAGGATATCCCATCCATCGGTTTTTCCGTGTGCGACTATTCCCCTGAAGCGGATATTTCCCATGTCAAAGACCATGTGCTGAAGATCAGCGAACAGGTGCTCAAAACAGGATTGCCTAAGGGTGTGGCCCTGAATGTGAATTTCCCGAAGAAAAGAGAAGAGCTCATCAAAGGCATCAAGGTCTGTCGCCAGACACGGGCCAAATGGCAGGAGGTCTTTGACCGCCGCATCGACCCGGCAGGAAGGGAGTACTTCTGGCTTACGGGCGACTTCGTGAACCAGGATAAGGGCGAAGACCATGACGAATGGGCCATTGCCAACAATTACACAGCCGTCGTACCCGTATCCTTCGATCTTACGGCCTATCATGCCATCGGGGTGCTCAATAAGGAGTGGGAGATATAAGCAGGAAGCTAAAAGCTCGAAGCCGGAAGCACCTTAACTGATTAAAACGTCCGGTCTGGCCCCTTTTCGGGCAATTAAAAATTGCAAATTAAAAATGACGGGGAATCGAAGCAGGCTGTTTGGTACGAATTACAAATGCGCACCGGATTGTAGTTTGTTCAAGCACCCCACCGGATCCGTAGCAACAGCGATCATGATAAAATGATGATTTTTTCATGAATTTAAATGCTTGATTCCACATTGGGTGTGACCATACGATGGCCATTCCAAAATCTTTTGCTTAATTTGGCCGTAGCAAAATCCCGGATGAAAAAACTTCACAACACGTTGATCTGGCTGGTCATCACCGCCGCTTTTATCGGTCCTGGCACGGTGACCACCGCATTGTCGGCAGGCGCCCGTTACGATTATGCGCTGCTCTGGACGCTCCTTTTGGCCGTTTTTACCTGCTTCGTATTGCAGGAAGGTGCGGCGAGAATACAAATTGCCGGAGGGCACAGCCTTGGCAGCGCTCTGAGGGCCTATTTCCATGGGAAAAAGAACATTCTTCCCATTGCCCTTACGGCAGCCATCTTGCTGGGGTGTGCTGCTTATGAAGCGGGTAACATGCTGGGCGCCGTGGCGGGCCTCAAACTGGCATTTCCCGTATCCGGCAGGCAGGCCATCACGTTGCTGACATTGCTGGCAGGGGGACTATTGGCAGCCAACAGGTTCGGCTTTATCACCAACTTCCTGGCAACTCTCATCGGCATCATGGGCCTCAGCCTGATCGTCATCGCATTCACCCTTGACCATCCCGGCGGACAGTTGGCCGATGGATTATTTCTGCCCGTCGTTCCCACAGGCGCCGAGATACTCGTGCTCGGCCTGATCGGTACGACCGTGGTGCCGTACAACCTTTTCCTCGGCTCGCGGCTGGCTTTTGACCAGGAGATCAGGAACATGCGCACAGGCATCGCCATCGCCACCGTCACCGGCGGACTGATCACGGCAGGGCTTATCCTGATCGGCGCACAGATCAGTGCACCCTTCACTTTTGAGAAAGCCGTGGATGCCCTGAATATCATCGTCGGCTCATGGGGCGGAGCCGTTTTTTCATTCGGACTGTTCGCGGCAGGGTTCACCTCAGCGATCACGGCGCCATGGGCCGCAGCCATCACATACAAGACGACCGTAGCGCCACAGCATGAAAAACGCAGCTATTTCATGGTGTGGTTTGGCGTGTTGCTCACAGGCTTTGTGTTTGGCGTCAGCGGGGTGCAGCCCGTGCCTATGATTATCCTGGCGCAGGCAGCCAACGGCATGATCCTCCCCTTTTTGTCATTCGCAATCCTGCTGCTTTCGAATAATAAAATTCTCATGAAAAACCATGCAAATGGTCTGTCAGCAAACATCGCCATGCTGGCCGTAATGTGGATTACCACAACACTCGGTTTACTGAGCTTCGTGAGAGCCGTGTACAGGATCTCGGGCTCAGGGGCAGCCATTTCATTCGCTCTGCTGACAGCCATTGAGCTGACAGCGCTGGTCATATCAGTTGCAACAGGGATTTATGTGCATCGTTATCGTTTTCGCAATTCTAAAAAGAATTGAACCTGAAAAATGAACCGTATTCGTCAATTATTCATGTACTGATTGGATAATTTGATACTTTTTGTCCAAATTACACTAACAAACACCTCCAGGGATTTACAATGCCGAAATCATTTTTTTGACAGATATAAAACTCCGAAATTATGAAGACATCAAGAAGATCATTTCTCAAAAAAAGCGCCGCTGCCATGGCAGCCGCTTCCGTATTATCACCGTCGTTATTTGCCTCCGGTAATGCCGCCAAAGTGGTCAGCATTCAGTTGTACAGCGTGCGTGAAGACATGAAAAAAGACCCCCTGGGCACCCTGAAAAAGATCGCGGCCATGGGATACAAAAATGTGGAGCACGCCAACTACGTGAACAGGAAATTTTACGGCTACACGGCCAAAGAATTTCTAAAAGTACTCAATGACCTTGGCCTTAAAATGCTCAGCGGGCATACCGTATTGGGTAAAAATCACTGGGACGTGAAAAAGAAAGACTTTACCGATGCATGGAAGTACACCATCGAGGATGCGGCTACCATGGGACAAAAATTCGTTGTTTCTCCATGGCTCGATCACAGCCTGTTAAAAAGCCTCGACACGCTCCTGGGTTTTATGGAGGTTTTCAACAAGTGTGGCGAGCTGTGCCGGAAGTCAGGGATGAAGTTCGGCTACCACAATCACGACTTTGAATTCAGCATGAAGCTGGGCGGGCAGGATGTGTTCGACATCATCATGAAAAACACCGACGCAGACAAGGTGGTCATTCAACTTGATATCGGCAATATGTACATCGCCGGCGCCAAAGCCGTTGACATCCTGAACAAGTATCCCGCGAGGTTCGATACCATCCATGTCAAGGATATGATCAAAAAATCTGATGATAAGGGCTATGAGAGCACCATCCTCGGCAAAGGGCTTATCGATCCCAGAAAAGTTACCGATCTGAGCAGGGAAAAGGGCGGTACATGGCTGTTTGTGATCGAACAGGAGGCCTATCAGGACATGACGCCTGTCGATTGCGTGAAAGAAGACCTGAAAATCATGAAAAGCTGGGGATATTAGGGACGGAAGTCAGAAGACCGAAGCCGGAAGCTTTGTGAGGCCCTTCCGGCATCCACCTTCAAGCTTCCCTCTTCCCCCTCATATCTAAATAGGTTTAATAAACGGCAATTTATGACTTAACTTACCGTCCACTCAAATGTAGCAGGTCCACAACAGATGAAAATCTGCCTATTGCAGGATCATGCATTCTAAAACCATAAGCGTACCATTTCAAATCAAGATCGGTTTGCAGTTCTTTGCCATTATACAGGTATTTCTGCTCAGTCTCACCCGGTCTTTGGTATGAGTTAAAAGAGAGGCCAAAGGGATAATAGTCATCAGCCTGTACGATGGTAAGGTTACTCATATGGGTGATTTTCAAATCATCGAAAAATGCACTTTCCTGTGCGGTGCTCTCATTGCTTAAATATACATAAATATACCC
>WGED01000646.1 GCA_015492915.1 Cyclobacteriaceae bacterium | reverse complement strand
GTCATAGACAAAAACTTCTTTTCCGTTGACAAAGAGGCGAAAATCAGGCGCCTGTTTTGCGCCGGGCGGAGCCGGGTAAACCCTGACATTTTGGGCGACCGTCGGAAATGTCAAAAAAACGGATAAAAGACATAGTACCGATACATGCATATTCAAGGGTGTTTTTCTGTTATAATTTAATGAAGATCAAGCATCTATTTCAGGGAATGACATGAAGAAATATTACTTTGTCCACTTCAGATGAACCTCCGGCCATGATCTTGAAATCGCCCGGTTCTATGGAAAAAGCACCATTTTTATAAAATGAAAGCTGTTCAAAGCCTATTGGAAAACAAACGTTTTTTGTTTCTCCCGGCTTAATAGTCACCCGGGCAAACCCTTTGAGTTCTTTCACGGGCCTTGTCACGGAAGCGTACATATCCCGGATGTATAATTGTACAACCTCCGTACCGGGCACAGCGCCAGTATTGGTCACATCCACACAAAAAACAGTCTGGTCATCAATATGGATAGTATCTTTTTTGAGCCTCATATTTTTGTATTTGAATGAAGTATAACTGAGGCCATAACCGAAGGGAAACAGGGGATTTACCTCATCAAGCAGATATCCCGGCCGCGCAATGGGCAGCTTGCTGTAATACACAGGGATATGTCCTGACGATCGCGGCAGGGTTACGGGAAGTTTACCGGAAGGGTTCACTTTGCCGAAGATCATGTTTGCCAGCGCTTTACCTCCCTGCTCACCGAGATAAAAACACTGCACCAGCGCCGGGACATCTTTTGCCAGCGCTACATACGCCCGCGCTCCGCCGGTAATCTGAAAAGCAATAACAGGCTTACCGGTACGAAGCATGGCTGCGAGCAATTTTTTCTGCGATCCCAGCAGTCCCAGATTTACTTTATCCCCAAAATGATCGGGCCATGTCTCACCGGAGAAATAATCGTATTCTCCGAGAAAAAGAAGGATGACATCACTGTTGTCTGCTGTGCGTACAGCTTCCCTGATGAGCGGTTCGTTTTCTTTGTCGGAAACGAGCACTACATCTTCATTGTGTTGATAGAAAAAATCGATGTGATCCTTTTGTCCGATGCGGCACCCTCTGGCATAATTTACCCTGATACTGTCTCCGGCGAGCTGCCTGATGGCTTGTAACGGTGTGAGTCCTTTTCTTTTTGAAATTGTATAGCCTCCGTAGTCCAGGCGGTCGGCCATGGGCCCGACAACGGTTATGGAACTGTATTTTTGCGGTTTGACCGGAAGAAGGTCCCCATCATTTTTCAAAAGAATAATAGATTCTTCTGCAGCCTTCAGGCTTAACTGCTGTGCTTCCGGCGTGTGGGTGTTTTTCAGGACGTTATCCGGGTCAACATACGGATTTTCAAAAAGCCCCAGGCGAAATTTTACTCTCAATACCCGCTCCACGGCGGCGTTCAGTACCAAATCGCTTAATGCACCTGCATTGTATGCATCGCTCAGAAATTTATAACAGAACTTATCGCCCAATTCAACATCTACCCCTGCGCTGATAGCCCTGAAAGCTGCCTCGGCACTGTCGCGGGCTACATGGTGTATGGTTAGTAATTGCGGAATGGCGCCGCCATCGGAAAACACTACCCCCCTGAACCCCCATCGTCTTTTAAGGATACCGGTGATCAAATCGCGGTTCACACAGATCGGTATGCCGTTCACCGGGTTGTAGGTAGCCATCACTGCAGCGGCATCTACCCTATTTAGCACCATCTGAAACGTTCGGAGGTGCACTTCATGCATCGTGCGGTCATCAGCCTGCACAGGCCCCGCATAATTGCCGCTCTCCGGAACCCCGTGCCCGGCAAAATGTTTGAGGCAGGAAGCCACCTTATTATCGGGAATCATTGTTTGACCGCCCTGAAAACCCAACACCGCTGCCTGTCCGGCTTTGCCATTCAGCCACGGGTCTTCACCGTAGGTCTCTTCCTGCCGCCCCCATCGCGGATCCCTGCCGACATCGAGCACCGGCGCTAGGACGAAATTAGTGCCCCGCGCCCGCCCTTCGGAGGCAGCCGTGGCGTATATTTTACGGATGAGAGTGGTATCGAACGTGGCACCCATGGCAAGGGGCATGGGAAACACAGTGCCGTCATCGGACATGAGGCCGTGCAGTGCCTCCGCTACCACCAAAACCGGTATTTTCAGGCGGCTTTCTTCCATCATACGCCGCTGGCAGGTATTGGCATAGCGGGCATAAGTCATGGCATCGCCACGCTGCATGTGCACCCACCCTACCCCCATCCTTCTCACTCTTCTGATGCGCTGACTGATCTTTGTGGTGTCGTCTTCCATCAATTCTTGCGCATCCCTTATCGACCCTGCACCCTGTAGCTGCAGGAGTTTTTCTTCAGTGGTCATTCGTTGTAGCAAATCCTGCACCCGCACTTCGATGGGTTGGTGTGGATCGAGATACAGGGGGTTGTCATTTTTGCATGAAGAGGCCAAACAGGTGATCAATGCAGATAACAACATAAAATGAATTGACTTCATTTGTCTGTATTTTTAATGCTCCGGTTAACAAATCGTGAAAAAATCATCATGGGTTTTTTCATAATTATAAGAGAAATAAATGCAGGATAAACCCCATCAAAGCAACACCTTTTTTGTAATGGCCAAAAAATCATTTCAGATCCATAAAATCAGGTATATCAATTAGCGCCGGTGATTTTTACCGTTTTCTTAGTTGTAAACATGAATTTTAGATAACTTTTAGGGTGAACATGGGATAATCTGAAATCATGAAAAAAACACAATTAATTTTCTTTCTGATCATAGCGGGGTTCTTGCCTTTAAATCCTGTTTTTGCGCAAAGCATCGAAACCGGCGATCCGCCCAACAACACGGATATCCCCAAATTTTTCAAATCGAAATTAACGGATATTGACGATGAAGTCAGGAATGT
>WGED01000645.1 GCA_015492915.1 Cyclobacteriaceae bacterium | reverse complement strand
GTCAAAGAAAGCGCCACGTTTATCATCGTCGGGCCAGGCTTCTTTCGAGAGCTCGGTGGTTCGCTTGCGGGCATTCTCTAAATCAGCCCAGTTTTTGAATACCTGGACGAAGATGAGTTCTGAATTATCCGGCGAATAATAGTGCATGAGTACTCCCGATCCGAGGATAAAATCATTCTTCATCACTACTTTTTCATGATACTCAGATTCAACTTTTTTCCATTCATCCATCGAGAAATCCTTCATATCCATATTCCAGTGGACAGTCGTGAATGTGATGATAAGTGGTTCGTCTTCCTGTGCATAAACCTCTAAACTGGTCGAGAAAAGGATACAGCTTGCCATTGCCATGGCGGTGATTAGCTTTTTCATGGTGATTGGGGTTGGTTAATAATTGGTTTTTAAGATTGAATACTGATATTCAGTATTCTATGGGAAGGTATCAATATTTTCCGGATATAAAAATTCGGTGAGATATTAGGGTTTTATATCTCCGGTTTTATTGATCCGGATCAACGAAAAGGCATCCGTCTTAGTAACTTCCGTAAAACTTGCGCAGAAACCACTCGGCCGTGACGAGCAATACCAGCAGGAAAAAGCCCCATTGCATATTGATGATAGCGAGGTATTTTTCAGAAGAGTAAATTTTATAGGTTTTTTCCATAGCGAGCAGATCGTCTTTGAGCTTGTCGATCTGTGAATCACTGTAAAATTGACCGCCGTTTCTTTCAGCCAGGTTCTCCAGCAATTGATGGTCAGCCGTCAGGTTAGTCGTCTCGATCTGCAGGTCGTGTACAGTAAATACCCCGGTAACAACTTCCTTTTTGCCTTTCAGCATGACAGAAGCAGTGTATTGGTAAATGCCGTTTTCCAGACCGCTGATCCTGTAACGCGAATTGCGCTCACTGGTCACGTAGGTATAGCCTGAGGTATTATTATCCTGATCGCGGATCCGGAGGGTGATCTTCTGGCCGTAAATTCTCTCATAAATATCATCGTAAATTTCCGTTTCGAAAATCACGGGTTCATTATTCAGAAATTCTTTTTTGATGGGATAAACTTTGAATTTCCGCCTGTCTTCGCGCGCAGAGAGGAATTGGATGGTTTTGTTGATCATCTCGTCGAAAGCCTTGTGCGATTGGTTTTTGGCATATTCCTGCATGCGCCACATCCACATACCTTCGCCGAGGAATACCGCGCTGGCCCAATCACCGGATTTTTGCATGAGAAAAAGAGGTTTTTTGGTTTGCACTTTTCCGACACGCTGATAAAGCATCACGGCAGCCTGCGGCAGTATCCTGTAATTGGCAAATGGCACCTTTACCGGAACGTAATCATTGAGCACTTCCAGGTTTTCTTTACTGTAAATAAATTTATCGAACAGGGGGTTGAATGCAGGGTAAACATTATCGCGCTTGTAGCTGATTGGTTCTATCCGGACCAGCCCGTTCATCTCATTAAGTCTGTTGATCTCACTGTGGCTGCCGTATATGAAAAACGCTGGTATTTTTTGCTGTTTTATCATCTGAAGGATGTCAGGGTACCTGTTGCGTTTGTCGGGAACCTGGTGCAGGATGATTACATCATATTTGTCATTTTTGTATTCGTGGATGCCTTTGATGTACAGTACGACCTCATAATTTTTATTGGATTCCAGGGCATTTTTCAGCGCCTTGATGTCCGGATGGGGTGAGGGAGCCACAAGTAATATTTTTTCTTTCCCCTCAATAATGTCGATGTAGGCGTCTTTATAGTTATTGGAGGTGATGTGCTCTCCTGTTACCGCCAGTGCTCTGACAGTATACCGTTGTATGCCGGCGCCTGTGGCATCGAGCAGGAATTCCACCTTGTCAAACTGACTTTCGGAATGGATGGAGATGGTTTTCTGCCCAAGCACTTCTCCGTTTTTCAATACCTGTACCGTTACTTTTTGACCGGTGAGGTTATAGGTGAATAATTCCGCCACAAGGGGAAATTGATTGCCCTGATAGGCGATTTTGTTGAAAAGCAGTGCATTGAGATTTACATCCGGTCTTCGGGCAGTATCGCCAAGGCCTATGGTATTTATGCGAAAATTGTAGGGTCTGAACAAGGGATTACTGCCTCGATTGTACAATCCGTCCGAGAAGAACAGCACCAAGGCCAGGTTTCGTGATTCGTAATCGTTCTGAATGCCTCTGAGCAGGTTGTCGAGGTTGCTCTCGTTGGCATTAAAAGCGATGGGTTCTTCTTTTATTTTCCCTGTCAGTGTTCTGATTTCCGTCACATATCCCGCATTCTCAAGGTCCCTTTCCAGCACATTGATTTTATTTTGCAATTCAGCCAGCCTGACGCTGTCTTCCGTTTCAGCGACCGAGGATGAGTTGTCCACAGCAAAGACCACCGACGGAGGTTCTTTGCTGTTCCTTACCCGGCGTATCAGCGGGCCAAACAGCAACAGGGTAAGTTGGGTGACCATCAGAAAGCGAAGGGCGGCGAGGGCATAATTAGCCTTTCTGCCCCATGGCGCCCTGACACGGTAATATAGAATAATGGCGTAGGCCAATCCTATCGCCACACCCAGCGCAATCAGCCATGGTGAACTCTCAAAAAGAAGATTAAATTTGCCCATAATTCAGTGCCTCGCCCACATCCTGAGGTGGTATTAACCTGCATTTATAAAACAAAGAATTGATTACCCGGATTTTACGATAAAAAATCGCAAATTTTTCATGGGAATTAATAATTCATTGGAAAAATCAATTCTTTGTCCGTCAATGCTTTAAGCGTTTCATTAATTATTTCCCGAATTATTCGGGTTAAGTGAGCATACCGCCATCTACCTGTATTACCTGACCGGTAATGTAGCTCGCCATGTCGGAGGCCAGAAATACGGCCAGATCAGCGACATCTTCAGGTTTCCCTCCACGTTTCAACGGGATAGCATCCCGCCATGATTGAACCATTTTTTCGTCAAGTGTTTCTGTCATCTCCGTTTCGATAAAGCCCGGTGCGATGGCATTGCAGCGTATACCGCGACTGCCCAACTCGAGCGCCACCGATTTGGTAAAGCCGATGATGCCTGCCTTTGATGCGGCGTAGTTGGCCTGGCCGGCATTGCCTTTAATTCCAACGACGGATGTCATGTTGATAATACAACCGCTACGTTGTTTCATGAAGTTTCGTGTTGAGGCTTTTACGGTGTTGAAGCATGATTTTAGGTTGATATTCATGACGGCATCCCACATTTCTTCCGTCATGCGCATCAGCAGGTTGTCTTTGGTGATGCCCGCATTGTTGACGAGAATGTCGAGACCGCCGAAATCCTCAATCACCGAGTTGATCAGTTGCTCTGCGGCGGCAAAGTCCGAAGCATCGGAGCGGTACCCTTTTGCCTTGACGCCCATGGCAGACAGCTCTTTTTCGAGCGCTTCGCCCTTTTCGACGCTTGATAAATAAGTGAATGCGACATTAGCGCCATGTTCGGCATATTTTCTGGCGATGGCGTTGCCAATCCCTTTTGA
>WGED01000644.1 GCA_015492915.1 Cyclobacteriaceae bacterium | reverse complement strand
TGGCGACGTTGAGCATATCGGCGACCTCCCCGATAGAAAAATACTTTTTCTCTATTACTTTTTCTTTGTAAGGCATAGTTTAAAAATCTTGGTTAAGATAGTTATTTATTTGGTTGCCGTCAATACCTGCATTTAATACAGAAAAATTTATGTGAGTAATCGGATGATTTTTGTATAAAAATTTATTGATCGGTCTATTCAATGTAATTTCTGACAAGGTATTCAACCATTTTTTTACAGAGTTCAATTTTATTAAAAAAAGAGGAAGCAAGCATTCATGCCGGTATCCATTACTCATAATAGCCGTTTTGGCAGGTATCGGATGTTCCCCGTCTTCGTGCCCCCGACAGATTGCAATCATAAAAAATAGCTCTTTTTTCATGAAATGCATTATTTCTGTTAGATTGTACAAATCCATGGCTCTCTCCAAGAAGCTAATAATAATCAATAATAATGTTAACGGCGAAAACTATGGGTTGCAGACCGGAGATTAACCCAGGGATTCGTTTTCACGCGATGCGAGTTCGAGCAGCTTGTCAAACTCCTCATCAGTTACATCATTATAGAAGTAATAGACCGGGTTCACATGACGGCCGTCTTTCCAGACTTCGTAGTGGCAGTGAGGCGCCTTCGACATGCCTGTATTACCCACATAGCCGATCACATCGCCACGCTTCACTTTTTGCCCTTCTTTTACGGCAAACCGCACCATGTGCATGTATTTCGTTTTATATCCGTAGCCATGATCGATAACGACCATATTACCGGAGGTTCTGTACCGCCTGGCCTTGATCACCTTTCCGTTGCCTGTAGCAAAGATCGGTGTGCCTTGCGGAGCGGAAAAGTCGATGCCGGCATGCATCCTGCGGAATTTCAATATCGGGTGCATTCTCATGCCGTAACCCGAAGCCAGCCGTGTGAGATTTTTGTTGGCGATGGGCTGGATGGAGGGGATGGAGGCCAGCATGTCTGCCTTATTTTTGGCCATCTCCAGGATATCGTCGTAGGACTTGGTCTGGATATATATCTTTTTCTTTAGCTGATCAATCTTGGCAAGAGTATTGATGACCAGGTCTTCCCTCTCAAGCTTCTCCTCACGCAAGGCCCTGTAACGATCTGTTCCGCCAACGCCAGCCTGCCTGATGGTGGAGGGTATGGGATCGGCCTCGAATATCACCCGATAAATGTTGTCGTCCCTGTCCTGGAGTACCGCAAGCATTTTGTTGATCTGCTCAAGCTCTTTCTCCATATCCTCATAATACATGAGCAGTTCCTTATTTTGTTTCTTCAGCAGTGATACCTGGGGGCTTTCGAAGTATGTGGAAGAGATAAAAATGATTACGACCGCAAGGATCAAAGACAATGTAAATATACCGAGCGCATTAAGGAATATATCCCATTTGGATACCTTAATCCTCTCATATTTACAGGTCTCCGTATCGTAATAATATTTTATGCGGGCCATTATAAATACTCTGGTAAAACCTTTATTTTTGCGGTGCTTTTTTGAATTGTATTATAACTGCCAAAAAATCAAAATGTTCAAAGGACGCAAGTTATAAATATTTTGACGAAAAAGGCAAAATCAGGCTGTAATAAAAAACAACGAATAGATGAAGGCAAAAGAAGTAAGGGCAGAATTTTTATCATTTTTCCAAGATAAAGGACACAGAATAGTGCCCTCGGCGCCATTGGTAGTCAAGGATGATCCTACGCTCATGTTTACCAATGCGGGGATGAATCAGTTTAAGGATTACTTTTTGGGTAATAAAAAGCCTGAAGTCACCAGGATTGCCGACACACAAAAATGTCTTCGTGTTTCGGGTAAACACAACGACCTGGAGGAGGTAGGCCTTGACACATATCATCACACGATGTTTGAAATGCTGGGAAATTGGTCTTTTGGCGATTATTTCAAAAAAGAGGCGATTGAATGGGCGTGGGAACTGTTGACAAAAGTGTACAAACTCCCTGAAGAGCGAATTTATGCTACCGTATTCGGTGGGGCCAGCGAAGAAGGATTAGAGCCTGATGATGAAGCTTTCGGATTCTGGAAGAATATTTTACCTGACGACAGGATATTATACGGCTCAAAGAAGGATAATTTCTGGGAAATGGGCGACACCGGTCCCTGCGGCCCTTGCTCGGAATTGCATATTGATTTGCGTACTGATGAAGAGGCGGCTGAACTGCCCGGTCGCGAGCTTGTCAACAAAGATCATCCCGAAGTCATAGAGATTTGGAATCTGGTGTTTATTCAATATAACAGAAAGGCTGACGGCAGCCTGGAGCCCCTGCCCCAAAAGCATGTGGACACGGGTATGGGATTTGAACGATTAGTGATGGCCATTCAGGGCAAACGCTCCAATTACGATACCGACGTTTTCTCTCCACTTATTGATTTAATCACAAAAAAGGCAGGTGTTGCTTACGGTAAGGATGAAAAAACCGATATCGCCGTCAGGGTGATCGTGGACCACATCAGGGCGGTTGCTTTTGCCATTGCCGACGGTCAGTTGCCTTCAAACACAGGCGCGGGTTATGTGATCAGAAGGATATTGAGGAGGGCGGTACGGTATGGCTTCAATTATCTTGGTTTTAATGAGCCCTTTATGCACGAAATGATTCCTGTGCTGGCGGGACAGTTTGAGGAAGTATTTCCTGAACTGAACCAACAGGAGCAATTTGTCGGTAAGGTGATCCAGGAAGAAGAGGCTTCATTTCTCCGAACATTGGAAAACGGCCTCAGAATATTTAACGATGCTTATAACGAAGCTAAAAAAGCGGTTAAGGGCGATGAAAAACCTGTGATCCCCGGTGACGTCGCTTTCAAACTTTACGATACCTACGGATTTCCTATCGATCTGACTCTACTTTTGGCCAGGGAGCGTGGTGCAGGCGTTGATATGGAGGAATTTCACAAGTACATGGCCGAGCAGCGGAACAGATCGAAGACGGATGCTGCACAGGAAAAGGGTGACTGGATCATACTAAAGGAAAATGTCACGACGGAGTTTGCCGGTTATGAGACACTGGAGACGGAATCGCAAATTGTGCGCTACAGACAGATCAAAGAAAAGAAAAAAATCGTTTACCAGATTGTTCTTGAAAAAACGCCGTTTTATGCCGAGAGCGGTGGACAGGTGGGCGACACGGGCTACATCGAGGCGAACGGGGAGCGAATACGCATATACGATACGCAGAAGGAAAACGATCAGATCATCCACTATGCGGAGAAATTGCCCGGAGATCTTTCGGCGACGTTCCGGTGCGTGGTGGATGCGAAGAAGAGAAGGCTGACTGAAAACAATCACTCAGCCACACACCTGTTGCAGGCTGCACTCAGAAAAGTGCTCGGAGACCATGTACAGCAGCGGGGTTCGCTGGTTACGGATAAAGTTTTACGGTTTGATTTTTCCCATTTTTCCAAAGTGACGGATGAGGAGATCGAGCAGATTGAACGGATCGTAAATGAAAAGATCAGGGAAAATGTACCGCTCGATGAAAGACGCGATGTGCCGATGGATAAGGCAAAGGAAATGGGTGCCATGGCATTGTTTGGTGAAAAATACGGAGATAAGGTGCGTGTCATTGTGTTTGATCCGGAGTACTCGGTAGAATTATGTGGTGGTACACATGTAGCCAGGACGGGGCAGATCGGTTGTTTCAAAATTGTATCCGAGAGCTCTATTGCCGCAGGTGTACGCCGTATCGAGGCCATTACGGCTGATGCTGCCGAAGCCTACGTCAATGAAAATCTGAAAACACTGTCCAGGGTAAAGGCAATGTTCAACAATCCGAAGGACATCGTGAAAGTTATAGAAAATGTGGTGAATGAAAAGAATGCGCTGGCAAAGGAGATTGAAAGGATGCATCATGAGAAAGCAGGCAACATGAAGAAAGAATTGATTGAAAAATCGGATAATTCTCATGGGGTCACCTTGATTATTGACAAGGTGTCATTGCCGAATTCGGATGCCATGAAAAAATTAGCATTTGAGTTGAAGAATGAAGTGAAAGACTTGTTTATGATTTTAGCTGCCGATATTAATGGTAAGCCTCAGATTGCCATTATGATCTCCGAATCCCTTGTCAAAAAGCATGACCTGAATGCCGGGACAATGGTGCGCGAACTGGCAAAGGAAATCAGAGGAGGCGGTGGCGGTCAGCCGTTTTTTGCCACAGCAGGCGGTAAAGATATAAGCGGTCTTGACAAGGTAGTTGTCAAAGCAAAGGAGATGGTGCAGGAAATTTTAAAATCATAAATACAGAAGATATGAAGAGGGGAGTAGCAGCGGTTTACTTGATTTTAATAATCTTTTCATGTACCGGCCCGGGAGAAAGGGCAGAAGGCTATACGGTGAAGGGCAATGTCCGTCATCCGGGCACGGGCTATGTGTGGCTCGAAATCCTGACGCCGGATGGATATGAGGTTGTCGATTCGGCGAAGTTGGACAGCAAGGGCAATTTTATGCTTAAAACCAGGAAGAAAGAGCCGGATATTTACAGGATCAATTTCTTTGAAAATCAGAAGAATCCCTTTGTCATTTCCGGACAGGATGTATGGATCGAGGCTGATGGCAATACCGCATTCGGGGGGTTTAAAATCAGGGGAGGAGAAGGCGCCGACGCGCTTACCCGATATCTGGATCTGAAGACAAAATTTCGCGTGAAGCTGAATGCATTACAGCAGGAAATTTTTACGGCCAACGACCATGAAGACAGCCTGAAACTGGACAGCCTTAAGAAAGAAGCAGAGCTGCTGCAACAGAATTTTGAAGATAATGCCAAGGAGATCATACGGTCACAAAATGGCAATCTGACCGCATTGTTACTACTATCGGGTGACTTGCGTATCGGGCCAAATCTGGATTTTTATGATGAACAAATGCCCATTCTGAAAGGGAAACTGAGTGGTGTATGGCAGTTCGAAGACCTTTACAAAGAATATAAAAAAGTAAAACAAGTGGCCGTTGGGTCGGTAGCACCTGATTTCACTTTGCCCGATCCGGCCGGCGATTCCATCAGTTTATCGTCATTCAGGGGTAAATATCTGTTTATCGATTTCTGGGCTTCGTGGTGTCAGCCGTGCAGGCTCGAAAATCCCAATCTGAAGAAAGTGTATGAAAAATATCACGGTCCGCAATTCGATATCCTTGGGGTGGCAATTGAGAAAAAGAAGAAATACTGGCTTGAAGCCATCCGTGAAGACGGTTTGCCTTGGCATCATGTTTCCGATCTCAAGTATCTCGATTCGGAGGTTATCGAATTGTACGACATCACCGGTGTGCCGCTTACCATTTTACTCGATCCCGAGGGCAGGATCATCGCCAAGGATTTACACAGCGATGAGCTCGACTCTATCCTGAGTGCCAGGCTTGGTAAGTAATCCGGGGCAGTGCTATTGCGGTTTCTTCTGCTATGTGATAAAATAGCCGTTTTTTCATGAACCTGAAATTCTCAACAACCTTTCTATTCCGAGCTTAAACTATTTTAAAATCAGGCACTTCGTTCACGTTTGATTCGTCACCATAAATGTGCATTATGCCTCCTCATCAAACGTGCTGATTTTCTTCCCGCCCTGGCGGGACAAGTTGTACTTTAACCTCTCATTACGAAATCCTGGTGAGAATTTTGGGATGAAAGCACCCTGCACTTCCACTTATATAGCGACACGCGCAGGCA
>WGED01000643.1 GCA_015492915.1 Cyclobacteriaceae bacterium | reverse complement strand
TATCAGAATATCGTTAATCTCCTTTTGAAATCAATCCACAACAGATTTAATTTGGTGTTAATACTTTGCGTTAATATCGTTAATCTCCTTTTGAAATCAATCCACAACCGTGACAACGCAAAAAGACAAGGCCAGGTTAATATCGTTAATCTCCTTTTGAAATCAATCCACAACGGATGGGCAATAAATTCAGGAACCGGAATAAATATCGTTAATCTCCTTTTGAAATCAATCCACAACAAATGACCGGTACTGGTTGATGCTGTCCTAATATCGTTAATCTCCTTTCCCGCCTTCATGTATTACGGCGGACACGTGAAATCAATCCACAACGACTATGAGATTCTGAAGCCTGCATGCTACGCTTTGAAGGCCACGCTATGGCAGATGGGCAAGTGCAGAATGCTTAAAGTTAATATAGATGATCCGCGCCTTGCTGCAGTCATACAAATCGCAGGAATCAACAAGTTGCCATTCTCCCATTTTTTTGTCCGGAGCCATGAAAAAATAAAGATAATTGGGGTATTTTTAAGTCATGGGATATTTCATGAAAATGCCCCCTATTAGGAATTAAAATCAAGGACTTATCATGAGAATTTTACGATTATTAAGCGAACTCCCAAGGCGTGGGCTGGGGGTAGCTCTTTCCATCACATTATTTTACCTTACTGCATTTCCCGTCTTTGCACAACCGGTAACGCCGGGAACGGGATTGCACAATCTCATTTACCGGCAATCCTTCAGGGCAATGCGGGCAAGCAGCGCCAATGAGGATCTGCACCAAAACGGCGACGCCATATCCATCGAGCCGGGTGCCACGGTCGAGATCGGTGATTTCGAGGGTCCCGGCGTCATCGATCATATCTGGATGACCACCGGATCGGAGGATCCTTTTTACGGCCGGTCGATGGTGATCAGGATCTATTGGGATGACAATGAAAACCCTTCCGTGGAGGTTCCGGTCGGAGATTTCTTTGGTATGGGGCATGGCGCATGGAAGCCTGTCACCTCTGTCCCCCTTAGTACCTCGTCGCATGGCAGGGCAAAAAATTGCTTCTGGCCCATGCCCTTCCGAAAGCACGCGCGCATCACCATCAGCAATGAATCGAAGCAATACAAAGTCCGCTCGCTGTACTATTACATCGACTGGGGAAAGTACGAATCCCTTCCGGAAAATACGCTTTATTTTCATGCACAATACAGACAGGCTTTTCCGGCGGAGCCTGGCGATTACACCATTCTCGACGCCAGGGGCAAGGGGCATTTTGCGGGGATGGTTTATTCGGTGCAGAATATGGAAACGGGATGGTTTGGTGAGGGCGATGACCGTTTTTACATTGACGGGGAAGAAGTGCCGTCATTGCGGGGCACGGGCACGGAGGATTATTTTGGTGATGCATGGGGATTTCGCGAATTCAACACCCCCTTCTACGGCGTAGCCCTCTGGGAAGGGTACTTCCCCGGTGACCGGACTACCGCCTACCGCTGGCACATCAATGACCCGATCCCGTTTGAAAAGTCGCTGAAAGTAACGATAGAACACCGGGGCAGCGTTTATACCGATGCCGCCATGCCGCTGGGGAGCTTTCTCGAGCGCTCCGACTGGATCAGCTCCGTGGCCTTTTGGTATCAGGATGCTCCGGCAGGTTTTGAAGGGGGCCTTCCTCCCGCAGAAAACAGGGTGGCCCCGTACACGATACTGGACACTCAGGATCTGACCGTCAGGGCTACACCCGACAAGAACCTTAATAAGACAAACCCCGGCATAGAGTACTATCCCATGACTCCCGATGCATCTGTTGAGTTTGATTTTAACATCGAAAAACAGGGGCGCTATCAGGTCAGTGCCTTTTTAACTCATTCGCTGTTTTCGGGTGTTTATCAGCCGTTTTTGGATGGTAAGCCGCTCGGCCCGGAGATCGACCTATGCGCCACAGGCAGCGACCCGGTATGGGAGAGTTTTGATCTGCATGAGCTTGATGCCGGCACGCACACACTTCGGTTTGAGTGCAGGGGCGCCTCGCCGAAAATGCGTACAATGGCTCCGAAAGCATACCATCTGAGCGTTATTTATCTGGTTCTGCTTCGGCTGGAAGATATGGAAGGATACCATGCTGCCTTGCAGGAGTTTATGAAAAAGAAAAAATAGGCCTTATCCTTCTGTTCATGAAAAATGGCCATTTTTTCATGAGTGGTGAGGTCTGATGTTTCATGAGGGAGTTTCAAGGGAAGTGCATCAGGAACCGCATTTAAAATTAATTCCAATCAAATCTGAAAAAAGCTCCGTAGGAGCGACATAATAATAGCCGTGGGCGTAAGCCCGCGGGTATAAAATTCAATAAAATTTTTTTGGCGTGCATTTTGCCCTGCCACTGCGCTTCAAGTAATTTTTTGAGTTTAAGGATGGACAAAAATGTAAATAACCCCAAATGTTAATACATGAAAAGTTAAATGCGTTTGCCTTGGGAAGTGCATGAAAAATCATTGATTTCTCATGCACTTTTCTTATAAATACATTATCAGAAATACCAGAGGGATCAGAATGCCCGCGAGCACAAACCAAACCCCGCGTCGCTTCAGGCCGTTCTTGCCACGCAACACAAACATGCCCGTGATAGCGAGCAATATAAGCCCTGCGGCAAAAATGTCGGCAAACCACGTCCACAACGACTTGGCGTGATTGTAGTGCAGATAGTTGACCTCATAAAACACGCGCCGCCGCGTCACCGTCTCCAGCAACCCCTTGCCGGTATTCAGATCGAGTGTCACCGTGCCGCCATGCAGGAAAATTTTCAAAATGTTCGGATTGGGATAGTAATGATTTTTAATCCCCTTCTTGATACCAAGCCTTTTGACGAGGTCATCAATTTCCGCTTTTGACATTTGTGCCTTGAGTGTGCCCTTATCTACCGCAATTGATTTGTTTTTTATAATGTAATTCGGATCCCAGTTATCGATATGGTTGAGTGCTATGCCCGAGAGGGAATAGATGATCGTCATGCCCACAAAAAAATATCCCACATCGCGATGCAGGATATTATTGAGTTTTCTCCAGTTTATTTTCATGAAAATTTAATGAATTTCCGGTCAGAGTTTTTCAGCCTTAAAACTGACGGCATCGACCCAGTAATTTTCAATTTTTCCGTCCGGCGTCTCACCCATCATCTCACGATAGCGAGCCATTTTACCTTGCTCTTCCTCCATCTCCTCATGCGACATATGTTCGCCCTTACCTTCACCTTCCAGCTTTTCGGCCCATTTGGCCAGGTACTCTTCATCGATCACCTCTTTATGAAATACACCCTTAATTACTACATCGCTGCCCACCAACTCACGTTCAAATTTCCCTACTTCTCCCGCTTCGACGCGTACTTTCGATTTTTCATCTTTTCCCATAAGGTGCAGCCTTTTACCACTGTGCTTACACACATGCGTCACCATACCGGTAATCGCAACCAGTTTGCCGTCATACTCTCCGGGGTTGGCTAAAAGTTCTTTTACATCTACGGAAATCGCCTCATCTGACGGTGAAACAACTGCTGCTGTATGTTCGCCTGAGCTTGCTTCATCCTTTTGATTGTTATTACAGCAACTACTGAAAACGAATAATGAAATCAGAAACAGGATTGAATAGGTTTTCATTTCTTTTGGGGATTACGGTTAAAAATCGTTTTGTATATACTGAATAAAAGGGGCTACAATCACATGCAGCCCCCCCTTCAGGTGAACCTGGAGGGACTCGAACCCCCAACCTCCTGATCCGTAGTCAGGTGCACTATCCAATTATGCTACAGGTCCTCACAGCTTGAACATTGCTGTGCAAGCGGCTGCAAATTTAGGTAATTACGCCGAATTTTTCATGACTTTATTACTAATTATAGCAGTTCAACAAACCTGAAGGGATACCCGTTTTTTCCTCATTATGATCAGTGCATACCGGATGAAAGCAAAATACGCCCTTTCGAAACCTGTGAGACCATTGATTTCACTGAGGTAGAATTTTACGGGTCAAATTCCGTTATATAGAAAATTCTTGTTTCCGATCTTTTAAAAAACATTATCTTTGCCGCATTAAAATTTATTTATGAAAACATCATACTACAATATTTCAAAGGCAGGATTAATTTTTATAGCATTCTTTCTGATTGGTTCAACCGTTCATGCTCAAAAAAACGGCAAAGCCGCCCATACAGCCAAAGTCATAAAAGAAAAAGCAGGCAGGCCCGATATTCCCGGAGACTTTTTGATTGAAATCGGCTTTAACTGGATGCAGGATGCCCCTTCGGGTTATGGTTTCAGTACCATGAAAAGCAGGACATTCAATGCTTATTACCTTTGGGATATACCCTTTGGCGAATCGGCATTTTCATTTCATCCGGGCATTGGTATCGGCACGGAAAAGTATGCCTTTGCCGATGATATCACCATCGCTTATGG
>WGED01000642.1 GCA_015492915.1 Cyclobacteriaceae bacterium | reverse complement strand
TCATTAATGGAAATGATGGTTAAATCGGAATTCATAAGTTTTTATTATCAATAAAATATATATCTTTTCATTAGTAATATAATATTACATATTTCAACATTGAATAATCACCCATTTCTCATGAAATGATGATTTTCACACGATAACTTTATTTTTACACTCCGACAAAAACACATACCATGAAAAAAGAACGATATTTCATCCTCCTGCCAATGCTGCTTTTAATTCCACTCCTATCCGTTGCCCAGCCTGTGTGGGATTTGCTGTCCACCATTCCTCAACATAACCTGAAGATAAGCGGCTATGTCGGAGAAAGAACCGACCTGATCCTTGAAAAAAGGGTGAAGGCACAGGACTGGGATTATCTGGTTGAGCCTTTCCGCTATCAGAATGAGACGCACCTGTGGCAAATGGAATTCTGGGGCAAATGGATGCTCGGTGCCGTGGCAGCATGGGAATATTATCACGATGATGAACTCATGGGCCACATGAGCAAATCCGTGGCGGCGCTGACAGCCACCCAACTGCCCAACGGCTACATCGGCAACTATCCACCGGAGCATCAACTGACCAATTGGGACATCTGGGGCAGGAAGTACGTGATGCTCGGCCTGCTCCGTTTTCACGACGTCACCAAAGACAATAAGGCATTGAAAGCTGCCCGTGGCGAAGCGGATTATCTGCTCTCCCAGACCGGGCCCGGCAAAGTCAACATCATCGAAACGGGCAATTATCACGGCATGGCCAGCAGCTCGGTGCTTGAGCCCATCATGATGTTATACAATAAAACAAAGGATGAGCGGTACCTTGATTTTGCCAAATATATCGTAGCACAATGGGAGGCGCCCGAAGGCCCGCAACTGATCTCCAAAGCGCTGGCCGGGGTACATGTGGCTGACCGCTTTCCGCACCCCGGGCGATGGTTTTCGCCCGAAAACGGCCAGAAAGCCTATGAGATGATGTCGTGCTACAACGGCCTGCTGGAGCTCTATAAGGTGACCGGAGAAAAAAATTACCTGAAAGCCATAGAGATGACCGTGCAGGACATCATGGCCGAAGAGATCAACATCGCCGGCTCGGGCTCTGCGTTCGAATGCTGGTATCACGGCAAATCGAAACAGACCATGCCAACCTATCACACCATGGAGACCTGCGTACTGACCACATGGATGAAACTCAACTATGACCTTCTGTGCCTCACGGGAAACCCCGTCTATGCAAATAACATTGAAATTTCATGGTACAATGCGCTGCTCGCCTCCACCAAATTCGACGGCTCGGAGATACAGATGTACAGCCCGTTGCTCGGCCATCGCGGCAACACGGCCCGCCAGTGCGGCATGGATATCAACTGCTGCTCTGCCAATGGCCCGCGGGGGTATATGATGATACCGCGCTATGCCGTCATGAAGGGACTGGATGCCATTTTTGTGAACCTTTATGCCCCCCTCACCGCCATCGTTTCGCTAAACGGAAAAAATACCCTGAAACTCATACAGGAAACCCAATACCCGAAAGACGGCGCCATTCGCATAACTATGATGCCTGATAAGCCCACGACATTCACCCTGGCGCTGCGCATTCCGGAGTGGAGCATTGAAAATCACTTGAAAATCAATGGCGAACCACTTTCCGGCATACAACCCGGGACTTACAAAAAGATTACGCGCACATGGAAAAAGGGCGATTTTATTGAGTTGCAACTCGATATGCGGGGCAGGGTGCTTACGCAAAACATGCACTCGGCCATCATGCGCGGCCCTGTGGCGCTGGCGCGGTATTCGGAATTTAACGATGGTTTTGTGGACGAGGCCGCGGTAATCATGAGCCGGGACGGCTATGTGAAACTGAACCCCTCGGAAACGAAGCCGCAGGGAGTCTGGCTTTCTTTTACGGCGCCTTTAAAATTGGGCACAGGCATCTCTGCCACCGACGATCCGCCAAAACAAATCGGGTTTTGTGATTTCGGCTCAGCAGGCAATACCTGGCGACAGGATACGCACTACAGGGTCTGGTTGCCAAAACCACTGGATGTGAGAAAAAAAGACTGAACCAGGATCAATCCACGCTGACTTTCCAGATAACCTCCGGGTGACGGTTCGGGGCCGTTACGGCATTTAACACGGTGAGCTTCAGTTCCAGCTCGTCCAGCTTTTTCACGGTTTTCAAATAAATGGTGGTCTGCCCGTTGGGTTTTACGGTAAATACATCGCTATTTCTGTGCAGCGTATAGCCCGTGCCGTTTGCCATAATGAATTCGGCATCGCTCAAATTGTCAAGTGTGAGCGCCAGAACCGTTGATTTTTCAAGGTATTTGGCGCTTTTTACACGAACAGAACCTTGAATAAGCGGCACAAGAAACGCTTCCCTTCCGATGAGCGTATTCTTAAACCAAACCGCGGTACGCTTTGCAAATAGCGCTTCTTTGATACTCTCCGCCGTATGCTCTTTGGCAAATACCAGTGTAACAGGCCTGTGCCCGCCGTGCGGTACGTGATATTGCCAGTCGATCAGCCCGTGGATATCAGAAGTGCCCATGATGGTAAGGTCATAATCGAGTGCGATCTGCAATGCCTCATCAGAGTAAGTCACGTCATTCACAACCTCGACGCCGTGAAGCATTCCTTCGCTGATCAGCGTTTTGTGCATATCCGTCAGTGTTGCCATACCGTCGGGCCTTTGGGCTATCCAGTTGGGATGATTCCAGAATATAAAAGCGCCCTGCTCCTTTGCTTCTTTAAATGCTTTTTCCGCTTTTTTCACCAGCAGCTTATTGGCGTCCGTCAGAAAAATGGCATTGGCATGGCCCGGCGGCATATCACGGGTGATTTCGGAGCCCCTGATGATAATCAGATCGCTGCTACCGGCCGCTTCTTTCGCTACTTCATACGAGCGGTTGCGGTTTTTGTGGGGAATGTCATCCTTATGGGGCTGATATTCAATATGATCCGTAATGGATATGGCGTCCAGCCCGTCTTTAACGGCTTCCTGAACGCGGATATTCGGCCACACGCTGCCGTCGGAAAAAACGGTGTGCTGGTGAAAATCGCATTTCAGCGTGTGATAGCCGGGAATATCCGGAAACTCAACCTTCCTGTCATGGTGATGTTGCGCTGTCACCGTCAAACTGACGATGGA
>WGED01000641.1 GCA_015492915.1 Cyclobacteriaceae bacterium | reverse complement strand
GTGTATGAATGGAACAGGTATAATGTAAGCCTGATTGTAAATAAAATGTGCGCCCACGCCACAAGGCCGATGAGCTAACTGCAAGCGTAAATTCGGGCTTTAAATAATTGCCGTCGATGGTTAAAATGGCGGTTCGTCGTCCGGCGGAAAATCCCCTGACGGCGGCAGGATATCGGGCTCCTGCGGGGCAGAAGTTGCTTCCCCTGCTTTTTCCACTCTCCAGGCCTTTACGTCGGTGTACCAGCGACCGTTGAATTCGCGGCTTTCAATATCAATTGAAACTTTGACATCTTCATTTTCCTTCAGGGCGAACTGGTCAATTTTGTCGCCCCAGGCTACGATGCAAACCTTTTTGGGATATTGCCCTTTTGTCTCAATGATAAATTCCTGTTTTTTCCATGTGCCGTTACGGCTTTCACCCGATTGTACGGGGTTGATTTGTATGATTTTTCCTTCAATTTCCATGAAGGCGAAGTTAGGGGTTATGAAAATAAATTAAAATGCCGCAGGCGATAATTGTCAAATTTTCATGAAAAAACGATGCTTTTTCAAAGCAGTTCCTTATTGGGGTCCCAAAAGGTTTTTTCTGCTTCCACAACCTGGTCATTCACGACCTTAATGCCTTCTTTCTCAAGCAGTTGCTGCATCCTGTCCGGATGACCGAAGTGCATTTTCCCGGTCAGGCGGCCGTTTCTGTTGAGCACGCGGTGGGCGGGTATATCCTTCAGGTCGTGGGCGCTGTTCATGGCCCAGCCGACCATGCGCGCACTGCTTTTGGCGCCGAGGTATTGGGCAATGGCGCCATAGCTGGTCCAGCGCCCGGGGGGTATCAGCTTTGCCACTTCATACACATCCTGAAAGAAATTGGTTTTCATAGTGGTGATTTGCCTGTGAATTCCTTTCAAATATAAAGTATTTCCTATCTTAGCTAAAGGATTAGTTCATGCATCTCTATGAAAAAATTATTGAAAGCCGGAATGGTTGCCATGGCAGGCATCGTGGCGTCTGCCCTGTTGTCATCCATGGAAATCAGGCCATTTTCCATGAAAGAAAATGACGAAGGGCATGATGAAAAGATGCAATGGTTTGCTGATGCCAAAGTGGGCATTTTTATCCACTGGGGTATCTATGCCGTCAATGGCATCGATGAGTCATGGTCGTTTTACAACGAATATCTGTCGCATGAAGATTATCTGAAGCAGTTGGACGGCTTCACAGCGGCAAAATACCATCCTGAAAAATGGGCAAAACTCATCCGGGAATCAGGCGCCCGCTATGCGGTGATCACCGCCAAGCACCACGACGGGTTTGCTCTCTGGGACACGCGGTACGGCGATCTGAACATTCACAAAACGCCTGCAAACCGCGATTTGATCGCACCGTTTGTCAGTGCCCTGCGCAAAGAGAAACTTAAGGTGGGATTGTACTTTTCGCTGCCTGACTGGTCCTATGAAGATTACCCGAATTTTACACGGACAAAAAAGCGATACAGCAATGACAGCCTTCGCTGGCAGCGGTTTTTGGAATATTATCAGGGGCAGTTAAAGGAATTGAGCGAAAAATTCAGGCCCGACCTGTTTTGGTTCGATGGCGATTGGGAGTTTAGTCCGCAAAAGTGGCAGGCAACCAAAGTGCGGGAATTCCTTCTGAAAGACAACCCCGGCGTGATCATCAATTCGCGGCTCGGGGGCCATGGCGACTATGCTACTCCCGAGCAGGGGGTGCCGGTGGTACGGCCGAAAGACAAATACTGGGAGCTCTGCATGACAATGAACAATTCGTGGGGCTACCAGGGCAATGACAAAGATTATAAAACACCCAACCAGATCATCAGGATCTTTGCCGATTGCCTGTCGATGGGCGGTAACCTGTTGCTCGATATCGGCCCGAAAGCCGATGGCACCATCCCTGATGAGCAGGTTGCCATTCTGAAAGAGCTCGGACGATGGACGAAAAAACACAAGGAAGCCATCTATGGCACAAGGGCAGGCCTGCCGCCGGGGCATTTTTACGGCCCAAGCACACTGTCGGCTGACGGCAAGACACTGTATCTCTTTATCACTCAAAAACCTGTGCATCCGTTGGTAATCAAGGGCCTGAAAAATCAGGTGAACAGGATCAGGATTGTGGGTGACGGCACGAAGCTGAGTCATAAGGTAGTGGGCAAAATGTACTGGAGCAGTGTGCCGGGCCTTTTGTACATAGACGTGCCGGTCGAAAAGTGCGACCCGCAGGTCACCGTGATCGCTTTGCAGCTAAAAGGCAGGATAGACCTGTATCGAGAAGACGGTCAGGTGATCGAAAGCAATTGATCCGGTGACTCCGCCGCAATAGATTTTCTTAAAATTATCTGTAATGAATTCCAATATAATTCACGCAAATATGTAATGGATTCCATTAAATTTATTAATTTTATGGAGTCGTTTACAGAATTATTTATTAAATATCCGGAATATGGGACTGGAATTGTTATATGAAATTCATGCAAGATTGTTACGGCACACGCCAAACGGTTTTAAAAGATCGCTATATCACAGAATTAACTGGGAAGGGAGATTGACGGAAATTACGGGAGCGAGGGGAGTCGGTAAAACAACCCTGATGCTGCAATACATCAAATCACACTACAAACCCGATGATACTTCCGTACTTTATTTTTCTGCCGATGACCCGTATTTCTATACCAACAGCATTATCGATACGGTCGATATGTTTGTAAAATACGGTGGCCGCCATGTTTTTATCGATGAAGTTCATAAGTATCTTCCCAAATTTGAAAGCACGGATTGGTCGGGAGAGATGAAAGCCATATATGATCGCTATCCTCAGCTCAAGGTGATTTATTCGGGTTCTTCCATTATCCAACTCAAAAAGGGGGCGGGGGATTTGAGCCGGAGGGCCAATCCGTACTTTTTACCGGGTATGTCATTCAGGGAGTATCTGAAATTCAATAAGATACTGGATTACGAGCCGGTTGATTTAGAAACCTTGTTAAAAAACCATGCGAACATTGCCAAAGAAATCACGTCAAGGACCGTGATCCTGCCGCATTTCAGGGAATATTTAAAATTTGGCTTTTTCCCTTTTTACAACCTGGATAAGGAAAGTTACCCAGAGATATTAAAGAACATCATAAATGTAGTTCTTGAAACGGACATACCGTCTGTGGCCAACCTGCCTTATGTAAATGTCGGAAAGATAAAAAAATTGTTAGCCGCCCTGACTACTTCTGCGCCATATACCCCTAATTTGTCGGCGCTCGGCAACAAGATCGGCATTCATGACCAGCGGACGCTTCTGAGGTATTTTAATTTTCTTGAGAAGGCCATGCTTATCAGAAACCTGCGCAGGGAATCAAAAGGCAATGCCATATTGCGAAAACCTGATAAGGTGTACATTTCCAATACGAATTTTATTTATGCCCTGGAGCCGGGCAATGTCAATAAAGGGACCGTCAGAGAGGTGTTTTTTTACAGTCAGGCCGCATATAGGCACAAAGTGCGGTTGCCCGAAAAGGGCGACTTTAAATTGAATGATAAATATATCTTCGAAATCGGGGGCAGGAACAAGGATGATAAACAGATAAAAAACACTAAAAACAGTTATCTGGTGATCGATGATATTGAGCATGGCATATTTAACAGGATACCTCTTTGGCTTTTTGGTTTTTTGTATTAGATACGTCACATTTTTTAGTTTTGAGGTGTGTATTAAATAACTGTGTATCAGTTAACACTAAATTC
>WGED01000640.1 GCA_015492915.1 Cyclobacteriaceae bacterium | reverse complement strand
TATTACCAGGGCGCTTTCAGAAAAAGGGTTGAAAGTCACACACCAGCGGATAGTGGTGCTGGAGGCTTTGATGGAGACGAACAGGCACCCTGCGGCTGAAGATATCTATGAAAAAATAAATAAAAAGTATCCGTCGATTTCGTTGGCGACAGTATATAAGACACTGGAAACTTTTGTCGAAAATGACCTGATCGACCGCGTATCTTCGCCTCACGGCAAGATGCGCTACGACGCCCGGACGGATAATCATAATCACATATATGTATCCAACACCAATGAGATACTGGATTATGAGGATGAGGAGCTGAGAAATATTCTGATGGATTATCTGAAACGCAAAAAATTTGAGAATCTGAATATTACAGACATCAAACTCCATATCAGAGGAGAAAAAATTGACCTTAGAAAAGGTATAACCATTTTGTAAACTTTTAATTAAACCATTTATCATTATGTCATTAGTAGGAAAAAAAGCACCATTATTCACTGCACCGGCCGTAATTAACGGCAATGAAATAGTCGAAGAATTCTCGTTAGGCGATCTGATCGGAAAGCAGGAGATCATCCTGTTCTTCTATCCCAAGGATTTCACTTATGTATGCCCGACCGAAATCCTCACCTTCCAGGAATTGCTTCCTGAGTTTGAAAAGAGAAACGTAGCCGTGATCGCTGCCTCAACCGACACGGAAGAGACACACCTCGCATGGCTGAACACACCCAAGAACCAGGGTGGTATCCAGGGAGTCACCTACCCCATCGTAGCGGACACCTCGAAGACCATCTCTGCCAACTACGGCGTGCTCGGCGGCGACTGGGACTACGACGAAGATGGCAACCTGATCTTCGACGGCGCACCGATCGCGCTCAGAGGCACATTCCTGATCGACAAGGAAGGGATCGTAAGGCATGAGTACATCAACTTCTTCAACCTCGGCCGAAACATCAAGGACACGCTCCGCATCGTGGACGCATGGCAGTACACGCTGGAGCACGGAGAGGTTTGCCCAGCCAACTGGGAGCCGGGCGAAGAAGCCATGGTGGCAACACGTGAAGGTGTGGCAGAATACCTCGCAAAACATTAAGATCAACTGATTTTAATCAGCCCGAAACCCTCTCATTGCAGAGGGTTTTTTTATTTTTGCCCAAATACTATCCGGTATGAAGCTATTTTACGATTTGTCCATGAGGACCTTTCCGGTGTTTTTGCAGATCGCTGCGCTCTTCCACCACAAGGCAAAGCTGATGATCAATGGACGCAAAAACTGGGAAAAAGACCTGAGCGCACGGCACCCTGGCGGAAAGATCATCTGGTTTCACTGCGCCTCGGTTGGCGAATTTGAACAGGCCCGTCCGGTGATAGAAAGCATCAAAATATCATACCCCGGATATAAAATCGCAGTCTCCTTCTTTTCCCCTTCAGGATACCATGCCGCAAAAAACAATGACCTGATCGACCTCATCACCTACCTCCCCTTCGACAATCGTAAAAATGCCCGCAAATTCATAGAGATTCTCAAGCCTGAGCTGGCTGTTTTCATTAAATACGAATTCTGGTATTATTTTCTCACCGAACTGAAAAAACATGGTATCACGACGCTTTCGGTCTCTTCCATTTTCAGAGAGGACCAGCAATTCTTCAAAAAGAAGGAAAACATCTTCAGAAAAATGCTCATGAATTTTGACCATTTTTTTGTGCAGGACCAAACATCGGGAGATTTGCTCAGAGGCATCGGTATTGAAAATGTAACCATTTCAGGCGATACCCGCTTTGACAGGGTGATGGAGATACTACAGGCCCCCCTTGATATTCCCATCGCGGAGCAATTCAAAAATGGCCAAAAAGTCATGGTGGCAGGCAGTAGCTGGCCCGAGGATATGGAAGTGATCTATCCGGCAATCAACGACCAACAAATTAACCTGAAATTCATCGTGGCGCCCCACGAGGTGGAGCCCGCAAAAATCAGGCACCTTTGCAGCGGCATCAGATCAGAATACGTGCTGTTTTCAAAAGCCGACCCGAAAACTGTTTCGAATTACAGAGTGCTTGTCATCGACAACATAGGTATGTTGTCTTCATTGTACCGCTATGGCGAAATGGCCTATATCGGCGGTGCTTTCGGCGATGGGCTGCACAACATCCTGGAACCGGCGGTCTATGGAATTCCAGTCATTTTCGGTAAGGACAAAAGCAACAGAAAATTCAGGGAGGCTATCGACCTGGTAAACCTCGGCGGCGCTTTCGAAGTGGAAAACAGCCGGGATTTCATGGGAATTCTGCAAAAATTTTTAAAGGACGAAGAAGCATTGAATAAAGCCTCACAGATCGCAGGTGGTTATGTAGAGAGCAACGCAGGCGCTACAAATCGGATCATGGAAAAACTGCATAAATTCATACGCGGATGAAAGGGCTGGTGATCAAATCGACGGGCTCGTGGTACGATGTGAAAGGTGATGATGGGACCATCGTCAAATGCCGTGTGCGCGGTAAGTTCAAAATCAAAGGCATCAGAGTCACTAATCCCGTGGCAGTGGGCGACATCGTTCATTTCGAAGTCATTCGGGATGGCACGGGTATTATACACAAGATTGAGCCCCGCACGAATTACCTCATTCGCCGGTCTACGCGAAAAACGGCTTACGGCCATATCTTGGCAGCCAATATCGATCAGGCGGTGCTCATTGCCACAGTAACTTTCCCACGCACCTCTCTTGGCTTTATCGACCGTTACCTTGTCGCAGCCGAATCATTCCGCATCCCGCAATTACTCGTGTTCAATAAATCCGATATGTGGAATGATGACAAAGAAATACTCGCATATGTCGGGGAATTGAAGGAAATATATACCAATATCGGCGTTGATTTTATGACTATGTCTGCCAAAACAGGTGATAACCTCGATCTTTTCAGAGACAAACTGAAAAAAAAGATCTCGCTCATCGCAGGGCACTCCGGCGTTGGCAAATCCACTATCCTGAACAAGCTGTCACCGCATATCAATCAAAAAGTCGCCGAAGTATCCACCTTTGCCAACAAGGGCACACACACGACAACCTTTGCCGAGATGTTCGAACTTGAAAAAGACACGTATGTCATAGACACTCCGGGCATCAAGGAGCTTGGGCTTATCGACATTTACGATGAAGAGATCAGTCATTTCTTCCCGGAGATGCGCGCCTTTCTCGGGAAATGTAAATTCAACAACTGCACGCACATCCACGAACCGGGCTGTGCCGTGATTGAGGCTGTCAAAAATGGAGAAATTTCCATAACCCGCTATGAGAGCTATCTGAGCATGGTGGCGGGCTTTGACAGCCACAGGTAAAAGATCTATTTTATCCGTGAAGCGACAATAAAATAGACAATGATCGGAATGAAAGTGCCTGCCAGGAGTATAAATATAAACGCACTGCCCAAACCGCCTGACATACCCGAAGCCACCTCCATGGATTTTAATTGAATAAAAAGAAACGACCCTGTCAAAGTCATTTTCAGAAATGTGACCATTGTTTTTGCCAAACGATAGTGCTTCCCGGCATTCTTCTCCGTGATTTCAAAAGGATAATTAAAAATGTAGGGGTACCTGTTCAGCACGGTCAGCCCGGCATACAAAACGATGGAAACGACAGGCAGTATCAGCATGGATGCTTTACTGCCCCAGTCATCAGGCCGGCCAGCCGCATTGAAATGTGTGGGTACTCTTTCGGGAATGGACGGATAATCCGCGATGAGCATAACGATCATCCAGATGACAAACAATGCAGCAAGTCCCTCGAGGACTATATCGAAAATGGTCGGTGAAGGATTGATCTTCGGTCTGTCCATATTATTCAAATTAGTCCATACTATTCAACATCAAATTTATAAATCGTCGTCGTTTCATGCAATTCCCCGGGGTGCAGCACGACCGAAGGAAACTCCGGCTTGTTGGGCGAATCGGGATAGTGCTGCGTCTCAAGGCAAAACGCACAATGCTTCTGGTAAGCCACGCCGTTTTTGCCCACATGGCTGCCATCGAGGTGATGCGAAGTATAGAGCTGTACCCCCGGTTCGGTGGTAAAGCACTCCAACCTGCGCCCAGATATAGGTTCATGAACTTCGGCACATTTTATCAATGATCCATCTTCATTGTCAAGCACATAGCAAACGTCATATCCCCCACCAATCCTGATCATTTCATAATCGCTGCTGATATGCTTTCCAAGCGCCATCGGCCTGGTAAAATCCATCGGTGTCCCCGCGACGTCCCTAATCTCACCTGTCGGTATCAGGTCGGGTCGCGCCCATAAGAATTTCGTGGCATTCATCTGCAGGATATGGTCATAAACAGGGCGGAAAGCGCCACCGGCAAGATTGAAATAGGAGTGATTGGTAAGATTGACGATGGTGGTTTTATCCGTCGTAACTTTATAATCGAGCCGTAGCGTATTGTCCTCCCCGAGTGAATAAATCATTTTTATGTCAAGGTTGCCGGGATAACCTTCTTCGCCATCCTCACTAAGGTAATGCAGGGTTATCTTATGACTGTCGGTACCGGAATTGATCACTTCCCATACCCTGTTACTGAAATTTTTGATGCCGCCATGGATGTGGTGTTCGCCATGGTTCTTCGCAAGGGTATATTCTTTTCCCTCAAGGGTAAAACGACCACCGTCAATCCTGTTGCTCACCCGACCTATAATGGCACCGAATGAATTCTCGCCATGCAAATAATCGTCGAGATTGTCATAGCCGAGCACCACATCGCCCTGCCTTCCTTCCCTGTCAGGCACGATCACGGTGACGATTTTACAACCGTAATTGGTAATCTGCACTATCATGCCGTTATTATTGGTCAATGTGTACAAATCAACAGTCCTGCCGTTTATAATCCCTTTGAAATTTTCCCTGTTTACCATGATGGTCAATTAGCCTTTACATTTATTATTGATATGAAAATCGCTGAAATCTCATGAATTCTCTGAAGTATAAATAATCCCAAAATTCTCAATAACCTTTCTATTACGTGCTTAAACCACTTTAAAATCAGTCACTTCGTTCACGCCTGCCGGCAGGCCTCTTCGTCAAACGTGCTGATTTTCTTCCCGCCATGGCGGGACAAGTTGTATGTAAGCCCTCATTACGAAATTCTTTTGAGGATTTTGGGATAAAAAAAGAGTGGCAAAAAGCCACTCCCTTCAATTTAATAAAGACGACTCTAAAGTTCTTTGATCTTGATATTCTTGAACCATACATCATCTCCATGATCCTGAAGGCCGATATATCCTTCCTTAGCCACATTGGCCCAGTTCGGATTCAGCTTTGGAAACTTGCTCTCCGCTACAAGTGCTTCCCATTCAGGAGTCCAGAGGTGATATTCCACGACGGTTTTGCCATTCATTTTATGGATCACCGTTCCTTTATAAACGATAATCTCAACCGAATTCCATTTGCCTGCGGGTTTGGCATTTTGCGGCTTGGCGGGGATCAGATCGTACAGCGACCCGGCCTGCCTGTTGCCGTCTTTCCCGAGCTGGGCATCCGGATGGCGCTCATTGTCGAGCACCTGCATCTCCGGAGCGGTCTTCCAGATGTAATCATATTCAGGGCTTTCCTGACCGAGGTAGAAGATGCCTGAGTTGCCGCCTTCGGAAATTTTCCAATCGAGCTTAAGGTGGAAGTTGCTGAATTTTTTGTCGTAAATAATATCTCCTCCATCCTGAGCACCTGCCTCGCCACGGCCCGAACCATTGCATTTCAAAGCTCCATCCTCAATTGTCCAGGCCTTTGGAAAGGTTTTTTTTCCATAGCCTCTCCATCCGTTTGAGGTTTTGCCATCAAAAAGCAACACCCAGCCCTCTTTCTTTTCCTTTTTTGTCAGTGTATTATCCTTCGACTTCTTTTGCGCAAAGACTATCACCGACAAAAACATAAATACTGATAAGATCAATCCGATTTTTTTCATTTTACAATCCCTTTTTAGTGCGTTAAACATTTTAGTCATAAAAAGTAATGGCTCTCGCGAGAACCATTACCTCATAAAATATATCGTTTTTCATGACCTGATATTGCCTATGCAGGCATATCGGGTAATGA
>WGED01000639.1 GCA_015492915.1 Cyclobacteriaceae bacterium | reverse complement strand
GGGTGATGGTGGCATAGGTTTGTGTGGCATCTTCCACTTTCACATTTTCCTTTGCTTCAATTGCCTGGTGCAAACCATCTGAATATCGCCTGCCCTCCATCACACGACCGGTCTGCTCATCAACGATCTTCACCTTGCCATCCACGATGATGTATTCGGTATCTTTCTCAAACAGGGTATAGGCCTTGAGCAACTGATTGACGGTATGTATCCGGTCTGCCTTGACGGCATAATCCTGCAACAATTCTTCCTTTTTCTTGAGTTTCTCTTCCTCGGAAAGTTCGTTATCATTTTCAAATTCCGCGATTTTTGAACCGATATCCGGCAGTATAAAAAAGCTGGAATCCTCGCCCTGTGCTGTGATGAGATCTATACCTTTTTCCGTAAGATCTATCGAATTGTTTTTTTCATCGATTGTGAAATATAGTGGGGCATCCGCCTCCGGCATCATCTTGGAATTATCCTGAAGGAAATAATTCTCAGTCTTCTGTAGAATTGTTCTGATGCCCGGCTCACTAAGATATTTAATCAGGGGCTTATATTTCGGTAACCCCCGAAAAGCCCTGAACAACGCTACTCCACCGTCCTTTTCATTGCCCTCTTTGATCAGTTTTTTCGCTTCGATCAGAAACTGACTGACTACTTTTTTCTGAGCATCCACCAATCTTTGTATTCTCGGCTTTAACTCATGGAACTGGTGCTCATCTCCTTTGGGTACCGGCCCGGATATAATCAATGGTGTTCTTGCCTCATCGATGAGTACCGAGTCCACCTCATCCACGATGGCATAGTGATGCTTTTGCTGTACAAGCTCATCGATTTCCCTTGCCATGTTGTCGCGCAGATAGTCAAAGCCGAATTCATTATTCGTGCCATACACGACATCGCAGGAATAAGCGTTGCGTCTTGCTACAGAGTTGGGCTCGTGCTTGTCGATACAGTCGACCGATAAGCCATGAAATTCAAAAATCGGCCCCATCCATTCAGAGTCCCTGCGTGCGAGATAATCGTTGACAGTCACAATATGTACACCCTCGCCTGACAAACCGTTGAGAAACGCCGGCAGCGTTGCGACAAGTGTTTTGCCTTCTCCCGTTGCCATCTCCGCGATCTTACCCTGATGCAGCACAATACCTCCAATGAGTTGGACATCATAATGAACCATGTCCCACTTTACCCGGTTACCGGCAGCCTCCCACTCATTGTGCCAGATTGCCTTGTCCCCTTCGATGGTAATGTGGTCGTATTTTGCAGCCTGCTGCTTATCCCACATTTCGGCAGTTACTACCAGTTGTCCATTTTCCTTAAATCTTCTGGCAGTCTCCCTCACGACAGCAAATGCTTCGGGGAGTATTTCCATTAACACTTCCTCAAGCTTTTCATCCCGCTCTTCTTTCAGTTTGTCAATCCTGTTGAATATCGCCTCTTTTTCCTGAAGGTCCATCTCAGGAGCTTCATCCACTTGCTTTTGCAATTCTTCGATTTGCTTGTCGATCTCAGCGAGATAATCGGCTATTTTCTTTTTCAAAGCCTTGGTCTTATCCCTTAACTCATCATCACTGATATCATGAATTTTGGCATATTCCTTATTGGTCTTTTCGACATAAGGCATGATCTCCTTGATGTCGCGATCAGACTTGGTGCCAAATATTTTTGTTAAAACCTTACCTATCATTTTATTCTCTGTAATTCATGCCACCCTCATGAATAATCAGGCGACTTTTTACTGTTTTATCTTAACTATTAAAATTATTTTTCCCGTTAATTGTTTTACCCTTTGCCGGGGAAAATAAATCGGGTGCAAAGTTACCGCTTTCTTTTGTTTAAGTTTAAAAAAAGCCAATAATCTATACAACGAAAATTTTACCTGATTGATTTGATTATTATTCGATCTTATCCGGTATCTTTTCATCTGGATATTCCTCCTTAAAATCTTTCCAGTATTTTTTTACTGTCGATTTCATATCCTTTCTCAAGAGCAATATGCCCACAAGGTTTGGCAAGGTCATCAACGCAATGGTAATTCCGGAAAGTGTCCAGATGATGGTAGTATCAATCAGAGCTGCAAGAAAAAACCCGACAACATATACGATCCGGTAATACATTACTGATTTTGAACCAAAGAGAAAGGTCATTGCTCTGTCTCCATAATATGACCAGGAGATAGCCGTAGAAAAAGCAAAGAGCAGCAGACCGATAGAAACGATGTATTTTCCATATTCTCCCAAAAAGCCTTTCTGGAATGCCGTAGCTGTAAGGGGTGCACTATGCAGCAAAGATCTCCCTTCAATCCTGAAATCTCCGTCCGGGTAAACCACATCGCCATCATTCACCATTAACCTCCCCGTAAAAGGTTTATTGTTTATAAGCACACGCACGTCCTCCGCCAATGATCTGGCATGTAAAATACTCACATTGTTTATGATTTTACCCTCCTTTATATCCAGTTGACCATCGAAAAACTGTGGGCTGGCTTCGCCATTGACGTACTTAAAAAGTTCCTCAACGTCTTCTTTGTTGCCATCGTGATATACCCGGCCAAGCACTTTCATGTCGGCGTTTTGGAAAGTGTTCAGATATTTTTCCTTCCATACCCCCGATGACAACAGCACAAGGCCTGTAAGTGTACAAATAACTATCGTATCGATGAAGGGTTCGAGTATGGCCACCATTCCCTCGGAAACCGGCTCATGTGCCTTGGCAGCGGCGTGTGCAATTGGAGCTGATCCCTGACCTGCTTCATTGCTGAACAACCCCCTGTTGACGCCGCGATTGAAGGCATAGGTAAAAGCTGCTCCCAAAAAGCCGCCTGTCGCAGCTGTACCTGTAAAAACATCCGAAAAAATAGCGATAAAGGACGGTATGATATTTTCATAATTATAGAGTATCACCGAGATCGCGCCAAAAAAATAGATCAGCGCCATGGCAGGCACAAGCTTTTCGGTCACCTTGGCGATACGCCTGATACCGCCGATGATAACAAACGCGAGGAGCAATGAAAGCACAAGACCGGTAATCCATTTATCCACTCCAAAAGTCATCAATACCGAATTGGAGATGCTGTTGATCTGTGGCAGATTGCCAGTGCCGAAAGATGAAAAGACTGTTGCAATAGCAAAGAGTACGGCCATCCATTTCAGGTTGAGTTTGAAACCAAAGAGGCTGAAATCCGCATTTTTCATATAATACATCGGCCCGCCGGCGATGGTGCCGTCTCCGGCCTTCTCCCGGTATTTATGCGAAATGGTTACTTCGACAAACTTCGTCGTCATACCCACAGCCGCAGTCATAAGCATCCAGAACAGCGCAGCAGGGCCTCCGAGATAGATGGCCAGCGCCACACCGGCGATGTTGCCCGTACCGACCGTGCCCGACAACGCAGTAGCCAGCGCCTGAAAGTGGGAGGTGTCGCCCACATCGCTTTTTTTGTCATATTTTCCTTTAACGATCCTAAGGGCATGCCTGAAATATCTGATCTGGGGAAATTTAAGATAAAAGGTAAAGAAGACGCCCGTGAACAGCAACAGATAGATAAACCACTGCGACCCGCCAATCTGACTGTCAATTAACTTTAAAATTTCATGAAGCTCCTGCATATTTTTTCGGTCATTTTATGATCGGTATAAAAAGCAAAACTAAGAAATTATGCTTTTCGGGAAAGAATAATAAAGAAATAGTGACATGCCGGGATATCGATTTTACCTGTCAAAAACAGAACCATCTCCGGCGGCCCCGTGAACTTTACCTGTGAGAAAATCATCATTTTTCCATGGCTGATTCCGATCATTTTTATTTGCTAAAACGAATATGCAGTGAGCGTTAAATTATTACATTTGCACAAACACCAAATGACATGAAAAAAACAGCATTATATGACAAACACGTGGCATTGGGGGCCAAAATGGTGCCTTTTGCCGGATTTGAAATGCCCGTGAATTACGGTTCGCAGATAGAGGAACACCACGCCGTGCGCAAAAGTGTAGGCATGTTTGATGTATCACACATGGGCGAATTCATTGTGAGAGGGCCACAAGCACTCGACCTCATCCAGAAAGTAAGTAGCAATGATGCCGCAAAGCTAACCCGGGGGAAAGTGCAATATTCGTGTATGCCAAATGACAAAGGGGGTATTGTGGATGACTTGCTGGTGTACATGCTGAAGCCTGAGGAGTACATGCTCGTGGTAAACGCCAGTAACATCGAAAAAGACTGGGAGTGGATCAACAGTCATAATGACATGGGCGCAGCGCTTGAAAACATATCCGATAATATTTCTCTGCTCGCCGTACAGGGCCCTAACGCCATTCATGTAATACAAAAGCTTACCAAGCTCAATCTTTCTGAAATACCTTATTATCATTTCGGTACCGGAAATATCGGAGATATTACTGATGGCCTCATCATCTCTGCGACGGGATATACAGGAGCGGGCGGTTTTGAGGTGTACATGTATAACGAATATGCACCTGCAATTTGGGACGCGATCATGGAAGCCGGACAAGAATACAACATCAAACCCGCAGGGCTGGGCGCCAGGGATACCCTGCGTCTCGAAATGGGATACGCACTCTATGGTAATGATATTGACGAAACCACCTCGCCGATCGAAGCGGGACTTGGATGGATCACAAAGTTTACCAAAGATTTCATCAACTCGGATTTTCTGAAAAGACAAAAAGAAGAAGGGCCAAAACGACGACTCGTGGGTTTCGAAATGGTTGATAAAGGTATTCCAAGACATGGGTATGACCTATTGAATAAAAACGGGGAAAAGATCGGACTTGTCACTTCAGGTACCATGTCACCATCGTTAGGCATAGGTATAGGCATGGGTTATGTGCAATCGGAATATGCCAAACAGGGCACGGAATTGCTCGTATCCGTGAGAAACCGACAACTCAAAGCTAATGTAGTGAGACCCCCATTTTACAAAGGTTAATGCGATAACAAGTTGAGGACGATATGAAAAAGATAGATATCTGCCTTTCTCCCGATCTCATACATCAATTCGACCTGCACGAGTCAGTAGCTGTGGTCATTGATATACTGCGCGCCAGCTCCACTATTACGACCGCTATCGGACATGGCGCTGAGGCTATCCGGCTTGTGGAAACAGTGGCCGAATGTAAAGTTTTTAAAGAAGAAGGTTATATCGCTGCCGGGGAGCGCGATGGTAAAAAAGTCCGTGGGTTTGATCTGGGCAATTCCCCTTACGATTTCATTAATTCCGAAATTGAAGATAAAAAAATCGCCCTGACGACCACCAACGGCACAAATGCTCTGATGAAAGCAAAAGGTGCTCTGCAAGTGCTCACAGGGTCATTTCTTAATTATACGGCCTTATTGTCGTACATAGAAAAACTGCCATGCGATGTGTTGCTTGTGTGCGCCGGCTGGAAAGGCAAGGTGAATCTTGAAGACACGCTGTTTGCCGGTGCAGTGGTCTATGGTCTTAAGCAACTTTTTGAATACGGTTCTGATGTACCGCTGATGGCTGTCAACTATTACAAACAGGCGAAGGACAACCTGAAGCTGGCTGTCGAAGGCTCCTCTCATGTACAAAGGCTGATGGGTATGGGCATGGAAAGAGACATTGATTATTGCCTTAAATTCGATGAGTACAAGGTGATCCCTATACTCAAAGGTTTAAATATTACTAAGATGAAACTGTCGGATATGCTGTTTTAATGAATTAAGCCTTACCCCCACATCCTGATGGACAAGGTAAAAAAATCGACCGGATATCATGAAGCATTATGAATTCGAGAACAAAACCCTATGATATGAAAGTACTGGTATTTTATACGAAATCATTCAGCTATCATCCAGCCACGAAAAACCTGGAAAACGCTCCGGATTCCGGTAGGGATAAAACTTTTAATAACTGCCTTCTCGCTTTCATACAGGTGGAAGAGGCCGACGAAGAAAAAGATGTGAAGAGCCGCGAAAAAAAGCTCGTAAACCATCTGAAATGGGCTGCCCGCAAAAACAATACACAATGCATCATCCTGCATTCCTTTGCGCATATTTCCTATTCCAAAGCATCTGTCGATTTCACCAAAGCCATTTTTGACGCAGCACAGGCAAGGCTTGAAAACGCCGGCTATAAAGTTTCTCAGACACCATTCGGTTATTTTCTCGATCTGAAAATGGAAGCACCGGGCTACTCACTGGCGAGGATCTGGGCGGAGCTGTAATATGGCACGAGACTCGCTGCCACATAGGTTTATGCCTAAGATTCCGCACTTGTGGTGTTTTTGTATCTCAACTCCTTTCTCAAAAAAAACAGCCTTTTACTCATGGTAAAAAGCTGTTAAGGGATCATTATTCCGGAACAATGTTACAGCGGATTGGCGGTGACCCTTGTTTTAACAGTCACGCGCAAAACGAATGAGACATTTTCCTTATCGGCAGTGCCGTCAATCGAGATCGAAAAGTCCCGCTTTCCGTCAAGGATTTTATTCAGTTTATCCCATTGGCCGTTTGAGTTGTCGAGAGTGAAGACAGCACCTGATTCCATTTTAAAGTTCTCAATGATCCACGAAGCTGTCGTAGTACCCGCACTGATACTCAAGGTACCATTGATGATCACAGGTCCGCCGGTAATTGAGGTCACTTTTCCTGTCACCTCAAGCACATCAAAATCCTTCAGGTTTGAATAATATTTGTCGATGTCAGGATCGGATCTTAACGTAATATATATGGTTTCCGAAAAGCTGCATCCGTCACCGGCGATCCTGCCCTCACCTATATACTCGCAATCCTGTATCGTGATGAGAAAATCACCGACAAAGCTTGCGTCAAACTTGACATCGGCTATGGACTCGATCTTTTCACAGGATGAAAAACTCACCCCGAACAGAAACAGCACCATTGCAAAGATTTGTGTTCCGAATATTGCTTTCATAGTCATGGCTTTAAGATTTTATGTGATTGATGATTTACTTTTCCAGTTAAAGTTTTTTATAAAAATAGCTGAGAGACGTGTACCATAAAATCCCATATTCATGGGATTTTGATGATTTTTCACAAGCCTGAAATAGCGATCTGCCGGGAAGGGCCATTGTACTTTTCCAATTCTCTTCCTGCACGTCCCGCTTGTCTGCCGGTTGGATTTAATGACAAAAAAAATGACATATTGTCATTGAATACAGTGTTCTTTACACTTTTTGCACGAATGGCTTCATTTTTGAAATGTCCCAAGGGAAGGACGATAAATATGGACAAAACCATGAATACACTGGCTAATAAAGCACTGACGGTACAGGAAAAACTGGTGGAACTGCTGGGAGTGAAGGAAGACCCGAGTGTATCCATCATTGTAAATAAAGAGACTGCTTCGCCGCGCAATGAGACATTTCGAATCGCCGTAAAAAACAGCATTAAAGAGGCGATGGAAAAGCTGCATGAAGGTGGTTATGATAAGCATCTGATAGCGCGATTTGAGGAAAGGCTGAAGGCCCTGGAAAATACCATCATCTATGAAAATGATTTTCAGTCGGTGGTCATCTATATATCACCGCAGCGTGAAGAGCTGCTCCTGCTGCCCTTCGAAGTGCAGAACCGGGTGATCGTGGACGACACCTTTGAGATCAGGGTGCTGCTGCGGGCAGTGAATCGCTCATTCCAATACGATGTCATCGTGTTGAGCAAAAAGAAAACGGCCCTTTACAACGGCTATCACAAACTGCTGCAGAAGGTGGAGCACGACAAGCTGCCCGAAGGCGTGGAATATTACTTGACCAGCTTCATCAACAAAAAAACAGACCCTTCAAAGGCCGAAACGGAAGCCATGAAGCTGTATGTCAATGACATAGATCACTTTATCAGAACCTACACCGACATGCACACACCGCTGATCGTGATGGGTGATGAAAAACTTGTGTCCTATTTCAAAAACAAAACAAAGCGTCCCGACAAGATACTGGCCGAAATTCACGGCAGTTACGACCGTGAGAGCACACAGGTGATCAGCAACAAGATCAACGAGAAAATCGAGGAATACATGAAGAACCGTGACCAAAAACTCCTCGAACGCATCAGACCCGACATCGACAGGCTCAGCTATGTGTCCGGCATCCAGGAAGCATGGACTGTGGCTGCAATGAAAGAAGCGCGTATTTTGCTCGTGGAGCAAGGCTACGGCGTCGGAGGTTACAGTGTTAAAAATGGCTTGTTTCTCATGCTTTCAATGCCTGATGAGGAGGAGTACGACTACCACGCCGATGCTGTGGATGATCTGGCGGAGATGGTGCTGATGCAGGGCGGCGAGGTATATTTTGTGACTCCAGGACTGCTTGAAAAATATAATAAAATTATAGAGACAACAAGATACTGATAAACGTAAATGTCCCTTTTGTCATGAAAAGGAGGCGATTTTATCGCCTCCTTTTTTTGGCTTCGGGTGTGCCCTGCAGCACATAATTAATAACTACCGGTTTATCCTGAAATCTGAACACAATGGGTTGTATTCATTCAATCGGATCTTTTGGCAGCGTATTGCTCATAGTAATAATTATTAAGATAATCAGGATCATAATACAGGATAGTAGTACTCAAGTTGAGCGGCTTATCGTCAGGGCGAAAAATGGTAATGCGTCTGCCCCGTAATAAATTCCCGTTATATTCATATTCTTCCCGTACCTTAGCACCGGTATACATTTCGACAAGCCTTGTAGCAAGCCGGCCTTGTTCATAATAGCTATACCTAACAAATTCTGCGGTTTTCAGATGATTGTTGACAATCCTGATTCTTTCCAGCTTGCCTTCATCATTATAATCAAAATAACACCTCCTCAGCGTTCTGCCATTTGTCCTCTGCCAGTGGCGTTTGGTTGTTTTACCACTCTTATCTCTTTTGTACAACCATCGTTCCCGTTGTTTTACCAGGTGATAATCAGTGTAATACTTAAAATATTTATGGAAGAATTCCATTGCTTCCTGAGATGAAGGATAT
>WGED01000638.1 GCA_015492915.1 Cyclobacteriaceae bacterium | reverse complement strand
GTTTTTTACGAGACCTAATATCCCGGAAATTCATAAAAAAGGCCTGCAAAATTTACAGGCCTTTAATAGGTTGTGATCCAATATGCTTATTTTTCTTTTTCTGCAGTCACGTCGATTTCACCTTCCGAGTAGCTGGCTTTGCCGGTCATTTTACCTTTGTCGAGGGTAGCTTCGATCGATACGTATTCGCCCTCTACATAAGCGCCGAAAGAGACTTTATTTTTCTCTACTTTCAGGTTCCTCATCTCGATCTCATATTCACCGATTTTGATCTTGCCTGCCCACTCGTCACCGTTCTTTTCAAAGATCAGTTTGCCGGCTGAGTATTCGTATGGTGCATAAGGAGCTTCATAATTCCATGTTCCAGCGAGGTCTTTATCTTTGCCGGCGCCAAATGCGTTTCCAACAACCAAAGCGAGGAACAATCCCAAAACAATCCCATTCTTTACTACTAAACTTTTCATAATTTTTTGATTATTAATTAAGTGAAACAAAATTTTATTTTCGTTGATGAATTTCAGTGCCCAAAGAACGCCAAAAGAAATTTTTATTTTAAAAGTGCTTGTTCCTTAGGGACAAAAAACATTTATAAGGGATAAACGGGGAAGCCTGAATTTTAGGTTCGAAATAGCTGATAAATAATTTTAATGGTCTTAAAGCGCACAGAACCAGTTCTTTATGAATGGATTTTAAAAATGGTCAAATTCTCATAGAAAAATCGATGATAGACATTACTCAACATTGAAGGCTCAAACCTGTTCCGGGAATTTATAGTCATCTTATTTTATAGAACTTTTTACAGGAAGGAAAAACAGGAACGGGATAGCTAAAAAAGCGATGCCTGCAGAGAACTTAAAAGTCATTTCCAATCCGAAATGATCACCCATTGTTCCGACAAATAAAACCATCAGAGAACTGACGCCGAAGCTCATAAACATATAAATGCTGTTCACAAACGCAGGCCTTTTGGTGTCGGTTTCCTGTACGATTGCCAGCATAACCGGCCGCGAGGCAAATAACAACAAGCCCAGTAACAAAAGCAATGGGAAAACGAGTATTTCATTGGCATAGATAAAGGCAAGCATGGCGATCGGGCTCAGGATTCCTGTGATCAGCAGCACCTTTTTATGTGTGATCCTGTCGGCAAGAGGTCCTGCCCCGAATGTGCCGAACGCCCCCGAAAGCTGCAATACGGAGAGAGATGCGTTGGCGATCCACAACGAACTCCCTTTGGTTGTGAGATAGGTAGGAAGGTAAAATGTGAGTGCCGAAACCATGGCTGCCCTCATCAGCAGAAACCCGCCGATAACGAGAAAAACAGGCAGAATATCATGCAATGTCTTCATGATCCCTTCACCCTCCCTGTGAGCTGCGTCTTTATGAATGGATTTGATATTGCGAAGCTTGAAATACAGGACGAGCGAAGCGGCAATCCCGAAAGGCATGACTCGATAAGATCCCTCGAGGCCCCATACGGAGATGGCGGCCGTGATCAGCAGAGGGCCGATCGTACGGGCCAGCTCGCCGCCGAACATAAAATAACTCATGCCGGCGCCGGTTTTGGCTCCGGACAGGTTTCTTACCATCACGGGAGAAGGTATATGAAAAAGTGTCGCGCTGATGCCTGTGACAAACAGAAGGATAAGCAGGATGAAATAAGACGGCGCCACACCCAACAGGCTCATGGCGATAGCCGTAAGTCCGGGTGTGATGATGACGAAATATTTCACCTCGGTACGATCGGCCATCAGACCGAGCACGGGATTGAAGAGGGCCGGGATTTTGCGCACAATATCCATGATCCCCGCCATGGTGAGCGAAATGCCCAGTTTGTCGATAAGCAGGGGGAGGACAGGTGCCAGGAAAGCCGAATAGACATCGTGAAAGAAATGTCCGACAGATATCGTGACGACTTTGCCCCGTTGAAATTTTTTATTCATAGATTCCTTTTGCGGGGCCAATATATATTTTTATGGCAGCTTTTTCCAATATCAAAGTCACAATCGCATTGTTCCGTTCACGCGGATTTTGGTTTCTATGAGAGATGAATGATTTTATTTAATAGTAAAAAGCCTCCGGGTAAACGGGGCTGCTTTTATTGTATGAAAAACAGAT
>WGED01000637.1 GCA_015492915.1 Cyclobacteriaceae bacterium | reverse complement strand
TTTCGATTGAAATCTTTTATCATCCTCTCGGCCTTATTCATTTCATTTTCGGCCATTAGTCAAAAAACTGTCGCTATTTTACCGTTTACCTTTACTGATGACGGTCATCTGTCGGTAGAAAAAGATAAGGAAGCACAACAGTATCTGATTCAGTACATCCTTAAAAAACAAAAGCATGTCGCCGTTACTCCTATGAATGCCTGTGATGTAAATGTAAAACTGAACAAAGCGGGGATCACACCTCAGACAATAGACAATTTTACAACCAAGGAAATATCAGATGTCCTGGGAGGGGTGGATTTCATATTGATAGGATCGGTTGACAGATCGATGGAAGGCGCACCATCCATGAACACAGGATTTGGGTCGGTCGATCAAAACAGTCCGACAAAAACAAATGTGTACGGAGGGTCAGTGACGAGTACCATAAAAAATATTCGGCAACGGTATATGTAAGCATTTTCACGAGCAACGGCACTTCGGTCTTTGATAAGAGTAAGAAAAATATATTCCTTGACGACACAAATGATAGTTGGAAAAATTCATTATTATGGATGGTCCGGCATTTTCCTTTTTATAAATAATTGCCTTTGTGTCATGATCACAGCAGATCTTTCGGCCTGCTTTTATTTTATCGTTCCAAAAAAGGGGGATCTGTACCTTTTTAATTTTTAAAAGAAGCTCTTTCGACAAATGAAAAAAAACAGCCGCTATTATATCCGTAAGACGCACAGGTATCTTGGGATTTTTATCGGAATACAACTGTTGTTGTGGACGGCCGGGGGATTGTACTTTAGCTGGAACGATATTGATAAAATCCATGGAGATCATCTCAGGAAAGCCCTTCCCTTACTCCCGGGGAATCTCCTGCTTTCTTCCCCGGATTCTGCATTGGCAGAGATGCGAAAAGAGACACCGGTTGATTCCATCCTCTCGATTGAATTGATCAATGTACTCGACAAACCTGTTTACCGGATTGTCTATTTTTCTCATGACGATCAGGCCAATGTTATAAAGAAATATGCGCTCGCTAACGCGGAGACCGGAAACCTTCGCGGTGAACTCACGGAAAAAGAAGCAGTGGCAATTGCCAAATCGCTGTTCATCCCTGACAGCAAGATCACCGGGATTGAGTATATCCGGGAGACAGGCCCGCACAGCGAATACAGGGAAAAACCACTACCTGCCTGGGCTATTCACTTTGATCACCCTTCAAAACCAGTGATCTACATCGGCGCACAAACAGGCGCCTTCACCTCCATCCGCCATGACAATTGGCGTATTTTTGATTTTCTGTGGATGCTGCACACCATGGACTACAAGAGCAGGGACGATTTTGGAAACGTGCTGCTCAAATCTTTTTCGATCCTCGGCCTGATCACCGTACTGAGTGGTTTTTTGCTGTTTTACGTCTCATCACCTATGTTGAGAAAAGGGCGAAAAAAGAAGACAGACCGCTAACCCCTTCTGTCCCTTGCATTTCTTCCATGAGAAAATGGCCGTTTTTTCATAGAGCAAATGCTGTTAGTCGTAGCGCAGGTCATAAAAATTGGGACCGCCAAACTTTGTTTTGATCATAAAAAAAGCATTGCCATAAAGGCAATGCTTTTCCTCATCTTTTATTCCGTGGGCCCACCAGGGCTCGAACCTGGGACCCCCTGATTATGAGTCAGGTGCTCTAACCAGCTGAGCTATGGGCCCTCAAGGAAAGAAAGAATAATTAATCCGCCTTCCTTGAATTTGGGAGTGCAATATTAGATATTTGCCAATTAATTTTCAAACAATCACCATAAAATTGAATTTCAACAACATAGAGAATATCATATTTGACCTGGGGGGCATCATCATCGACCTCGACATCGCTCATTCATTCGATTTGTTCTCACAGCTTTTCGGCTATGACATCAGAGAAAAAATGATGCAGGACAAAAAGAATTATGGTTTTTTTGAACAATACGAGATCGGTCTCATCGACGACGACACTTTCAGGCAGTCTCTTATGAAACTGGCAGGCAAGGATATCGACCCTCATCTGCTCGACCGGGCATGGAACGCCATGCTTGGAGAAATACATCCTGAAAAGATCCGGTGGATGGAAGACCTGGCTGACCGCTACAATCTATTCATTCTCAGCAATACAAACTCCATACATATAAGGCATTTTAATGAAAAGTTCGCCAGAGCATCACGCTACAACCACCCGGGCGAACTGTTCAAAAAAACGTATTATTCCCATGAGATCCGTGATCGCAAACCTAACTTATCATGTTTCCAATATGTCCTGAATGACGCAGGCCTTGAACCGGAGAAGACCTTATTCTATGATGACCACATAGAAAATACCGAGGCTGCCCGGTCATTGGGAATTCAAGCTGTCTTAATTGAACAAAACGCATTGCAAAAAGAAGATCTCCCTTATGGAAGAAAATAAACCGCGTAAAAAATTTATCCTGCACCTGACATTGTTTATCCTCACTATCATCAGTACTACGCTGGCAGGTGCGGAGTGGATGTATGGGAAATCGGTGGTTTTTGGAGATCAGTTACTTACTACCTCGGAAATTTTTGCAGGACTGTATTTTTCATTGCCTTTCCTCGGCATCCTGACCGTTCATGAATTCGGGCATTATTTCACTGCTCAGTATTATAAAATTAAAACCACACTGCCCTTTTATCTGCCGCTCTGGCTGGGGTTCATTCCTTATCCGAGTCTGGGAACAATAGGGGCTTTTATCAGAATCAAAGGAGCCATTCATTCGAGAAAGGAATACTTTGATATTGGTATTTCCGGGCCACTGGCTGGATTTATCATTGCCATAGGCGTGCTCACCTACGGCTTCACCAATCTGCCCGATGCGGATTATATTTTTACCATTCACCCCGAGTATCAGGAATACGGAATGGACTACGACAAATATGTATATGATCAAAACGAGGTTAATATTGCCATCGGTGACAACCTGCTTTTTCTGTTTTATAAAAATTATGTGGCCGACCCCGAAAAGGTTCCCAACAAATATGAACTGTATCACTACCCATGGCTTTTTGCCGGTTTCCTGGCACTTTTCTTTACGGCACTTAACCTGATACCCATAGGACAACTGGACGGAGGTCATGTGACATACGGGCTGTTCGGATTTAAGAATAGCTCGAGATTATCAAGAGTTCTTTTTCTCATCATGATCACTATTTCAGGCATCGGTTTAGTACCAATGGGATTGCTCAATTTTGATTTTATGATCAACACCTTGTTCTACCTGCTTTTTCTGTTCCTCGCCTTCCACCACTTTGAGAAAGATGTCAAAAAACGGGTTTTGCTCGTGATCTGGGTTTTGATATTGCAAATAGTGGCAACCAAATACATGCCCGAAGCGTCAGATTACGGAATCTACTTGCTTTTTGCTTTCGTGATCGGACGTTTTCTCGGCATCGATCATCCGAAAGCGCTGTATGATAAGCCACTGGATACAAAAAGAAAAATACTGGGTTGGATTGGATTGTTTGTATTTGTTGTCTCCTTTACCCCCCGGCCCCTGTATATTGAGATAAATGAAAAAGCCCGGATCGAACAACCCGGGCCTGAAAAGAAAGATCCTGATCCGTCAAAAATCATTACATGGCGGATGGTAAAAATTCCTTAGATCATCAGCGATTTTGAGCCGTGTATTTTCATGGTCTTCCCAATATACGCAGACACAATTAGCGATTTCACGCTGAAAACAAGATTCTTTCGGATGGTTTGTTAATTCGTTTTTCACATTGTCCGTTTCTCCTACGTACAGCACATAATGATCAACGGTACCATCGGCTTTGATCGTTCGGTGTGTCACAACATATACGGCTTCCTTTTCTTTGTGCTCCCGCTCTTTCGGATATACATTGAATGTATATTTGTGCCCCGAAATGCCGGTAAAATCTAATGTTCCTATCTTTGGCATCCTAAAAAGGTTTAAGGTTTAAAATCCAACTAACTCTAACGGTTAACGGTGAATTGTTATTCACAGTTGTCGATTTTAAGTTATAATTTTTTTCTATTATTTGTCTCCATATTGTGGAATTTTTGATCTGCCTGTTCGATTTTTTAGCTTCTCATCAGCCGTCTCCGTACACCCTTTCGGGAAAAACCACTTTTAAAATCATGTTTTTCTCATAACGTTTGGTGCACGGTTTTTTCAATTTCTTTTATTACCCCCTCATCTTGCACAATGAAGTTTTATGGGGTAATTTCAATTGATCAAACTTTTAATATCCTGAATTATGAAAGACAAAAAGATCGCCCTGCTGGGCACAGGCTTTATAAGCGATTTTTACACGAGCACGCTCCACACACTCAGAAGTAACGACCGCGTAGTGATGGTTTATTCACGATCAGATGATCGTGGAAAGCGTTTTGCTGAAAAATGGGACATCCCCCATTATACAACAGACCTTAAAAAAGCCGTCAGCCATCCTGATGTCAACACGGTGATCATCGGGCTACCCAACCACTTGCACAGGGAGGCAGTAATCGCAGCAGCCGAAGCGGGCAAAGCCGTGTTGTGCACCAAACCGCTGGGGCGTAATGCATCCGAGGCGTGGGACATGCTTGAAGCCGTTGAAAATTCGGGCGTTTTTCATGGTTATCTTGAGGACCTTGTTTATACGCACAAAACGCTTAAGGCACTCAAATCAGTGCAAAACGGTGCGCTGGGAGAGATCATCTGGGTACGTTCACGCGAGACACATCCCGGCCCGCACAGCGACTGGTTCTGGATTAAAGAGTTTTCAGGAGGTGGTGCCATCGTGGATATGGGCTGCCACTGCATCGAAATTGCCCGTAATTTCATAGGCAAAGACATCAGGCCTGTCGAGGTGATGTGCTGGGCCGACACGCAGGTGAAACCCATCGACGCTGAAGACCATGGCATCGGGCTCGTACGATATGAGAACGGCGCCATCGGGCAGTTTGAGGTGAGCTGGAACTTCCGTGGCGGCATGGACCTGAGAGACGAAGTGAGCGGCGTGGAAGGTACGATCAGGATGGATCATTTCCTGAGAACAGGTTTTGAAATGTTCACTTCGGTAGGTGAAGGCGGTTATGTGGCTGAAAAGGCCGAAACCGACAAGGGCTGGCTTTTCCCCGTCGGCGACGAAGTAGGCGCACTCGGCTATGATAATATGTTCTACGATATGTTTGAAAGTATCGATAAGGGTAAAGAGCCAATGGAGGGCTTTTACGATGGTTACATCGTCAATGCCATCATTGACGCATGCTATGCCTCCGCACAATCAAAAAAATGGGCGCCCGTACAGCTTAAAACCTGGAGAGGCAAAACAGGTGTGAAAAAGATCAGCGGACTGGTAGATTATGACGACAAACATTATCTGATCAAAGAGGAACGTCTGCCCAACGGAACCATAAAACTTATCCTGAAAGAAAAAGAAACAGGCAAAATCATTCAAAGGGAACTAGGGTGAAGCACTGACTAGCCTGATTCGGCTCAGGAAAGTGCCTTTTAAAAAATTCACTAAATCCTGAAAGGATTTTATGTAAAAGCACAGGACGCCGCATTGCAAGTCCTGTATTTAAAGAAGTATGAAAAACAAGGCTGAAAGCCTGTCATAAAAAGTAATAATAAAAAAAATGGCACAAAGTTTATCGAAAGTCTATATCCATTGCATTTTCTCTACAAAAAACATAAGCTTCTGATCCGTGATGATGTTCAAAAGGAATTGCATTCTTACATAATCGGTACGTTTTCAAATTTAGGTTCCTATGTCTATGAAATTTATGCCAATCCTGATCACATTCATAATTTATTTGTTTTGCCAAGAACCATTACCATTGCTGACCTGATCGCAAAAGTCAAAGCTTCGTCATCCAAATGGCTCAAACAAAAAGGAATTGCCCGATTTTCATGGCAAAACGGATACGGAACATTTTCGGTCAGTGCATCAAAAGTTGGTGTCGTAAGGGAATACATTAAAAATCAAAAAAACCATCATAAAAAAAATAACATTCAAAGAAGAATATCTGGCTTTTCTTAAGAAATATCAGGTGGAGTACGATGAACGATATTTATGGGATTAAGTTGGTGATCCTGACCCGTCACCCTTTCAGGGCTTTCACATTTAACCTATTTTGCACACAAGGTTTCGCTTCGCTCCACCTTGCGCTGTTACATTCCGGAACTTCGTTCCTTTATCAACTGAATTTCAGCTATTTTACTGATTTATCTTTGCCCTTTATTTCCTGTTATAAAAACACATCACATTTCTTCTGGTTTTTACAAGTCATGACTTTCCAAAAAAATAAGTTGATTATGAAAGCAAGGCATTCAGTCAATCTTCCATATCTTTTTGAAAAAGAAACGGGAAAAATCATTCAAAAGGAACAATAATCCTTTTAGCTTTATGCGACAATATTTAAACCTAAAAATCAAGTAAATTATGGCACAAGTCAAACTTGGGGAGGGCACAGTAAACACTGCCGGCGATCTGCCGGACGTTGGTGCGAAAGCTCCCGATTTCAAAGTCACAACCACAGATCTCGAAGACGTCACACTTGCTGATTTCCTCGGTAAAAACATCATTCTCAATATCTTTCCGAGTATTGACACGGGTGTTTGCGCAACTTCCGTCAGGCAGTTTAACAAACTGGCCGAAAAACTGGACAACACGGTTGTTCTCGGTGTATCAAGAGACCTGCCTTTTGCACACAAACGCTTTTGCGGTGCCGAAGGCATAGAAAATGTCATCACCACATCGGAATTTAAGGACGAAGGCTTTTCCTCTAATTACAAGGTCAAGATGACAGATGGTAAACTGAAAGGATTATTCTCGCGCGCAGTCGTTATCATTAATCCGGAAGGCAAGGTAATCTACACCGAGCAGGTCCCTGCCATCGGACAGGAGCCCGATTATGACAAGGCGCTCGCCGCGCTTTCATAACATTTCATGAGAATTCAATGATTTTTAACCCTGCCAGACACGGCAGGGTTTTTCATGCCTCCTCCCTCACAGTGGTGTCTTTGAACATAATTGCAAAGAAGATCAGCACTACCAGCGAAAGCACCGCAGGCACCATCCAGATCATCTGCCAGTCGTGCATATTTTCGCCATTGCTGAATATATCCACTACCTTACCCGACACCATGTTTCCGACATAAAAGCCAATGCCGTACGTAGCAAAAGTGATAAGCCCCTGCGCCGAATTTCTCAGGTGTTCAGGCGCCCTCTTATCAACGAATATCTGCCCTGTGACAAAAAAGAAATCATAGCAGATGCCATGTAGAATGATGCCGAGGTAAAACATCCATACGAGCATTTCGTTATCGCCGAAAGCAAAAAGCAGATACCTGGCAACCCAGGCCAGCATCCCTATCAAAATCATCTTTTTCGTTCCCAGCCTTTTGAAAAAGAAAGGCATCACGAGCATAAAAAAGATCTCGGACATCTGACCCATAGTCATTTTGCCCGCAGCATTTATCATCCCTACCTCATTCAGAAAAGCATTGGTAAACGAATAATAAAATACCAGCGGAATGCATATGAGAAATGAAGCAATTATCAGAATGGCGAAATCTTTTCTCTTGAGAAGGCTAAAGGCATCAAGTCCTAATATCTGCACCACCGTTTTTCGCGATTGTCCTTTCTTTGGCGGAATGTGTGGCATGGTGAGAGAATAAATACCCAATAGTGCCGATACGCCCGCAGCTATGATGAAAAAAGTTGCCTTGTCTTCAATACCCATAAACCCTATCAGCAAGCCTGCCACAATCCACCCGATCGTTCCCAGCACCCTGACGCCCGGAAATTCCGTCTCGGGTTTTTTGAGCAAAGCAAAAGAGAGGGAATTTGTCAAAGCAATAGTAGGCGTATAACACAGCGTATATGCCAGCAGTGTAAGATAAAAATTACCGAAAGTATGCACTTGAGACAGTACGTAAAGTAAGACGGCCCCGACAAGATGTAGCGCGCCGAGCAGCCGCTCCGTGGCAAAATACTTATCTGCGATCATGCCCGTGAAAAAAGGCGATATCATGGCTGCCAATGCAAAAGTGCTGTAAGCATGTCCAACCTGCATCCCGTTAAATTGCAGGGTTTTCATCAGGTAATTACCCATGGTCACGAACCAACTGCCCCAGATAAAATACTGAAGCAACATCATAAAAGAAAGGCGCAGGCGTAAGGTCAGGTTCATGAAACTTTACTGATTATTCGCTGTCATATGACACAAGGGCTTTTACATTATAACCTTCAAACTTGTCCCTACCCCCTAAAAATGATAATTCAATAATAAAAGAAACCTGCACAACTTCTCCTCCGGCTTTCTCAATCAAATCGCATGCGGCCCTGGCCGTGCCGCCTGTCGCCAGCAGGTCATCGTGCAGCAACACCCTGTCGCCGGGCTGTATTGCATCCTTATGGATTTCAAGCATATCTTCGCCGTATTCGAGGGTGTACGATTGCTTGATGGTTTCAGCCGGAAGTTTACCGGGCTTGCGGATGGGTATGAAACCGACATTGAGTTTGTTGGCCAGAATGCCACCAATGATAAAGCCACGTGAATCAATCCCGACAACCTTGTCAACATTCAAATCCCTTGAAAAATCATACAGCGCTTCGGTGCACTTCGCAAAACCTTCCGGATCTTTGAGTAAAGTGGTGATATCTCTGAAAACAATACCCTTGATGGGGAAATCGCGGACATTTCTGATCAATCCCTTGAAATATTTTTCCATATCAAATTAAAAATGTTCATTCCTGAGGTCGAATATAATG
>WGED01000636.1 GCA_015492915.1 Cyclobacteriaceae bacterium | reverse complement strand
AGATGTGTATAAGAGACAGGCCGTATGTCTTGGAAAGCATTCGCTTGAAATTTTTACTGTAATTTTATTAAAAATTCATTGATCCTTTTTCAGAAATAGTAAAGAAAAAATGATCCTGAATTCATGAAAACGGATCATTTTTTTTGCCGGATTGCGGGGTATCCCCCGTCGATTTGTCGCCCTTATCTTTTTTCTCTCCCTCTTTTTTCAGATCATTCAATTGTTTCCTCAGGTCATTGACCCTGATAATCAGATCTTCCCGGTCTGTTTCGGCATGTTTCAGCCTTTGTCTCAGAAACCATATCGTGAAATTTTCAGTGATCAGCAGCACAATAAAGAACAAACTCCCGTAAGTCAGCCAGCTCTGAAAAAACTTAAAAAAACTCAACAACCCGAAATTGCTGATCATTTTATCGACATTAAGCCCCATAAACAGCGAAACCGCCAGATAAAGGAAAAATGCGATATACAGTATGATTCTGAATTTTTTCACCGGATCGATATGATGGTCAGGCCCTCAGGCTCAAATTATCAAAATTAAATATAGACAGAACAAATTTATAATCCCTGCATGGCCACCAATTTCTGATAGATGCCGTCAGCCTGCATAAGCTGGGTATGAGTGCCTCGTTCCACGATTCTGCCCTCATTGATCACAAGTATTTCGTCAGCGTTCTGAATAGTACTCAGCCTGTGGGCAATAACAACGGATGTCCTGTTTTTCATCAGTTTGTTGATGGCGTCCTGCACGAGCATCTCCGATTCCGAATCGAGTGCTGAGGTGGCCTCGTCCAGTATGAGAATTGAAGGATTTTTGAGCAGCGCCCTGGCAATGGTGATCCGTTGCTTCTGCCCGCCCGACAGCCTGGAGCCCCGCTCACCGATGTTCCGCTGGTAGCCTTCAGGCTCGCTGATAATGAATTCATGCGCATTGGCGATTTTTGCCACCCTGATTACATCTTCCTCGCTTACATTTTCGATGCCGAAAGCAATGTTGTTAAAAATGGTATCATTAAACAGGATTGACTCCTGCGTGACGATGCCCATATGATCCCGGACAGAATGGAAATCGTAATCCTTCAGTGAGATATTATCGATGAGCACTTCGCCCTCATCAGGATCGTAAAACCGGGGGATCAGGTTGGCGAGCGTGCTTTTGCCTCCCCCCGACGGCCCGACGAGCGCTATTGTCTTCCCTTTTTCAACTTTAAAACTGATATCGTCGAGCACCTTTTTCTCGCTGTATGAGAATGAGACGTTTTTGAATTCTATCGAATCCTCAAACTTTTCCAGCTTGATAGCGTCGGGCTTGTTGACGATCTCCGGTTTGATGTCGATGATCTCAAACACACGCTCACCCGATGCGATGCCGCGCTGAAATTGTGTGATCGCCGCCGCGATAGCCTTGGTCGGCTGAAGTATCTGGGTAAATACAGCCATAAACATGATAAAAGCGCTGGCATCAAGCGTACCTTTGATAAGCACCAGATGACCACCGTAGAGCAGGATGCCCGAGATAGAAATGGCGCCGAGCACCTCCGACACAGGGCTCGAGAGCTCAAATCTCTTCGAAAACCCATAGTCGATATCAGCATATTTTTTTACCTCTCTCGAAAATATACGGTTCACATAATTCACAGCATTAAAGGCCTTTATCACCCGCATACCGCTAATCGTCTCATCAAGGATATTGAGTTGCCGGCCCAGCGACTCCTGGCTTTGGGTGGCACGCCTTTTCAGCCTCTTGGCGATCTCAGATATCGCTATACCCGACACGGGCAGCAGAATCAACGTGAAGATGGTGAGGCTGGGTGAGGTGACGACGAGCAGCCAGAAATACACGACCACCGTGAATGGCTCGCGAAAAACGATTTTGAGATTGTGGGTGATGGAATTTTCGATTTGCTGTATATCGTTGGTGATTCTGGAAATGATATCACCCTTGCGCTGGTCGGTAAAAAATCCAACATGCAGATTACTCACAGCCTTGTAAATATCAATACGCATTTTTTTGATAGTCTCCGCTTTGGCCTTGGCCATAATGATGGCGGAGAGATATTTGAATATGTTGGCCATCATAAATGAAAATATGACCACGATACACACATACACGAGCGTGCCGAATTTGCCGTATCGCTCAAGCACCTGCAGCATGTAATAGTTGAAAGTACCGACAAAATAATCTTTGGACATTGAGAACTCCGGCCTTATGGCATACGCCGCCAACTCCTCGATGCCTTTCTTGTCAAAGATGACATCGAGCAGCGGAGCAAGCAGCGCCATATTCATCAGCCCGAACAGCACAGCCATTATCGAAAATATCAGATATCCCGGCACGAACCGGCGCCACGGCCTGGCATAGGAAAGAATTCTGAGATAAGTATGCATAAATCACTTTGAATAATGGCGCAAAAAACGGAAGATTAATTAACATAAAAAAACTCTATCTGCCCCGGGGGTTAAAAGTCATGTAGTTTTTTGCCGATATTCCAACGCATGCTCACAGAGATGTAATTGGTTTTGCCGTCCATATCATCCACCTCGCTGTTGAGATTCCGGTAAATATAGCGCAGATCGAAAAAGAGATTGTGCTTCCACATGTAGGTTGCGATCAGATCTCCGTAAACTACATTAGTTGCAATACCCTGCCCGATTTTGTTGCCGTATTCCTGTTCGCGGGTGTCATAGCTTTTCATTACGTTCTTGCCCCAGTTGGTCTCTTCACTGTCATCCTCGCCGTATTTAGCATAATTTAGCTGCACTGTAAAAAAAAGCCTCTTCAGTATCTGGTACCTCAAAATAGCCAAAACCTCATGGAAATTGCCTCCTAACGGATGGCCGAGCGACTGCCTGTAATGCGCATAATTGGTGTAGTAAGTGCGATGCGCATGCATATACGGGCGTGCACCGTTATATTCGAGCTGGAGGTCCAGGTTATCAAGTCCGAAAACATTAATGTATTCAAGACCGATTTGTCCGCCAACTTTATTACCCCACCAGCCGTTTCCGGCTTTAATTTCTTTGAGAAAGAACTCGTCCAACACCACTTGCCCGTACACCGATAGTGAATGACCGATAAAGAACTTCGTGTCCATGCCGACGATTACATTGTCGCTGCTGCCACCCTGGTGTTCGAGTGCCCGATAAAAAATGATTGGGTTGAGATAGCTGATATTGAATCGTTCGGTAGAGTCACCCATGATCACCGATTCGAATACCCCAATATTGATCTTATCCGTGATGTTAAAACTGAGATGGTGTGAGGCCATGAATTTCTTGGGAAATTTGCCATCCTTGCTGCCCGACACGGTGAAAGGAGCATCGGCGATAGACTGAGCAAATACATTGGTGTAATTGAATCGCCAGATCTTTGTTGTAAATTTCAGGTAGGTATAACCCGGTGCAAAATCTGACAGGATCAGTGAGCGATGCCCTGCTCCCGTAAAGTTCTGATCGAAGCCGAATTGACCGGTCAGATATTTTTTGATCAGTTCGAATGTGACATAACCTCTGGCCGTAAAATAGTCCACCCCGTTATCCTTGAATTTTTTCCAGAACCCTTCACCCGGTACTACCCCGTTTTGTGCAATCCACTGCCTCACATAATTGGGATAGACGGCCTGTGTGGTCGTAAGAAAAGTATAAAATCCAAGCTTTTTGGCTATGGAACCTCTCGCTTCCAGCCCCCGAGT
>WGED01000635.1 GCA_015492915.1 Cyclobacteriaceae bacterium | reverse complement strand
CAACGAATTTGTCATAGGAGAAAAAGGTCAAATATTCATGGACCTCAGTCAGCAGATAATTATAGGCAGCCACCCAGTAGCGCAGCCAGAATTCAATGGATTCGGGATTTAAGCCCGTACTTTTTTTGAGCCAGCCCTGAAAATTTACGGGGCGAAGGTTGTGTCCGAAATCAAAGTGGCCGATGTCGCGCATGTATTTTTTGGCGAATTCATCTTCACTGTGGATTTTGTTGAAATTGAGATGCTGTCTTAGCAGCGAAGCGGCATGCTGCACAGGTTGCCTGAACGGCACAAGGATAACGGCATCCGGGAAAATACTTTTCAGGTAGGTGATGCGTGAGATGTTCAGGTTGTTTTTGGAGATGTAGCGCGGCATGGATTTCAGGCCTTTTCCCCTGACGAGCATGATCTTACGGATATGGTCCTTCAGGAATTTTTCGAACGCTTCGTATTCGGGTGCGGCCCATGGTAGTATGCGGTCTTTTTTATAGCGCGATGGCCAGAATTCCATCCAGATGATCTCCTCAAAGGCTTCGGGGCTGTCGAGATCAATGAGCATGCCGTCGCCGTGGGCCCTTTCGCGCTTGGTGATGTCTTTCCTGAAATATTTCGAAAACCGGTTCCACCACAGGGGAATAAACAAAAAAGGCATATCGCGATAAGTGTGCGATACGAACTCCCCCGATTTGGCACAAATCTCAAGCAAAATGGTGGTGCCCGCCCTGGGCAGGCCTGTTATGAATACGGGGCGTTTTATTCCGATATTTTTCAGTTTTTTCCCTGCAAGCCTGCTCTCCGGTTTTGACATTGCCGCCTGAAAGGACAGTGTGGCAAACGAAATATTATGCAGCATCCGGTCGATGCCCGAATAGCTGTTGATTTCACTCTTTGCCTTTTTCCTTCGCGTAAGCATGAGATAGAGCACGGTTACAGCCACCGTACCGCCGATGAACCAAGGCGACAGGGTGATCTCTATGGCTTTGCCGGCAGACATCCAGCCAAATTGCTCCAAACACCATACGATGCCATAGGGGATGATCAGAGCCAGCACGCTGAGAAAAGTGATCTGAACGAAAAGCCACAACAAGGTAACGGCATGGCGCTGCATCTTTTTCTCCTTTTCGCGGTCTTCCATCCAGCGGTCCTGCACCACGAGCATGGATTCCCTGGCAACTTTCAGTACCCTTTTACTGCGGCCTACGAGGTCAAAAATCCTGAGAAGGATCAGAAAACCAATAACGAGGATCAACGCCCCTACAAGATCGATCATTGTTCTTCATCATCTGGTTGTTCGGGCTCCTTGCTTTTCTTTTTGCCCAGCAACCTTTTGATCGGATACCAGAAAAAGCCCAGCAGCGCGACCAGCAGGCCGATGATAAGTGCCAGAATGGATCCGATCGCCGACAGTCCGCTGCCGGGCCCCACATAGGCTAAGGCGGCAAACGGTGTGAGTAACAGTAGCAGGGCTGAAAGAATGTATCGTGTAGGTAATGGCATGATCTTCATGATTTTAATGTAGTTCCTGACAGTAGTCAGGGTCTCAGTTCAAACATCAATTTACAATGAGTTTTGGCATTCCTTTACTTTCTGTTCGAAAAATTCCCTTGAAAATTTTACAGGCAAACGAGTTGCCTCGAAGACGGCCCCGGCCTTTCCGTCGCCAACAAGATTATTGTATTGCCAATAAATTGTCCCCTGCTCATCCACTTCATATGCCCGTCCTTTCCTTGCTTCGGTGATCAGAAGGTGACGATTGGGCAGCCACTGGTGTTTACCCAGAATGTTGGTATTAAAAGGATTTTCTTCACTGCCGGCATAATAAACCCAGGAAGTGTCTTGATCAAAAGATTTGATCAGGATCCGGCTTTGCCTGCCTTTTTGTTTTGACCCTGTGTTGTAATTATCAAAAATGGATATCGTGTTGCCGTCAATGAAATCAGGATCATGCTGGCGCACAAATGAACCGATGGTCACATTTTTTACCTTTTTGTTGTGATCGTCGTAAAAAACGACAGCGTTGATATTACGAAGTGAGATCATCACATCGCCATGCTTGAAGTAGCCTTCATCCATGCCGGAGGGAAAAGCTTCTATATCGTTGAGGTGCATGATGTCGCCTGAAACACGGGTGTTGAGGTCGTTGATAGTAGAATTATAGAGCAGCCCCTCCAAATGATTGTCATACAATAAATCAAAAACCGACAATTCATCGAGTATTTCACCATCTTCCGATACCTTAAGGATGGTGGATTCGACAAAAGGAGGTATGAAATTCGGGTAATTTTCCAATGGTTCGTTATGGTATAGTTCTCCACACACCCACAAAATGCCTGTCTCATCATCGCGCCATACAGAATGGTGTGTAAAACGGGCTAATTTCCATACCACTTCCCCACAGGTATTGATGCGTACAAGCCCGAGGTTTTCATAATTGAAGACCAGGCTGCCATCATCGAGCAATACGGCGCCATGTATGATGGTTCCGGGCTTGGACCGGGGAATTTTGTCTTCGGGAATATGCGTAGCGTCGGGCCATATTTTAAACCAGTTCAGATCCCATTGATGAAGAATGTTTCCGTTTATATCAATGATTTTTGCAACCAGCGCATAATCTTTGTCGATGGACATGATAAGGGTAGGGCTTTGCCATGCCCCGGGCTTGTTTACTGAAATAAATTCATTTTCATCAGCCGGCACATAATACCATTTTTTTGCCATAAGGGATTTTATGTCTTTGCCGATCTTTTTAATCTGGTTGTACGGGAAAATCTTGCTGTGATAGGAAAAAAAACCGTACATAAATGATATTACACATAAGGACAGGATGAACATGAAAAACGGAAGTCGTTCTTGAATAGCGGGGCGGGACATAACTAAGCGAACATTTATGGCTGGTTGATTGAAACGGATCAAAAATAAATACAATTTGTCAATAAATGCGCTTTTCTCATGATAAATTCTGCTATGGAAAAAGAGTCATTTTTAAGTCAAAAACTGCCCCACGGTCCGTATCACTCTTTCGGGACAATGAAAATTCGATGATTTCTCATAGTTTTTTTTTGAAACCGCCTGATCATTTAACCCAAAAATCTCAATAACCTTTCTATTCCAAGCTTAAACTACGTCAAAATCAGCCACTTCGTTCACGTTTGATTCGTCACCATAAAAGTGCATTATGCCTCCTCATCAAACGTGCTGATTT
>WGED01000634.1 GCA_015492915.1 Cyclobacteriaceae bacterium | reverse complement strand
CTCTAAGATCATCTCCTATGCACAGGGCTATGCGCTGATGGGGGAAGCAGCCAAAGAGTACGGATGGGAACTCAATTACGGTGGCATTGCCCTGATGTGGCGCGGCGGGTGTATCATCAGATCCGTGTTTTTGGGTAAGATCAAAGAAGCCTATGACAATAACCCTAATTTGAGAAATCTGATTCTCGATCCTTTCTTTAAGGAGAAGGTATTGTCATCGCAGGATTCTCTGAGAAAGGTAGTTGTGGAGACTGCCCTAAACGGCATTCCGATACCGGCCATGAGTGCAGCCCTGGCGTATTTTGACGGTTACAGGTCTGAGCGGTTACCGGCAAACCTGCTGCAGGCGCAAAGGGATTATTTCGGCGCGCACATGTATGAGCGTGTTGACAAGCCCCGGGGTGAATTTTTCCATACCAACTGGACAGGTCACGGCGGCGATACCGCTTCCACGACTTATCAGGTTTGATTATTATTGCAAAATGAAAAGAGGTAGTTTCAAAAACTGAAATATCCGCGGATATCATTCCGGGGCTTCCTTCAGTATCAGTATTTTGCGCTTTTGAAACGACCTTTTATAAATTTTTTAAAGATTAAAGATTTGAGTATTACAATAAAAGATATTGCCAGAATGCTCAATGTGTCTCACACTACGGTGTCGAGATCATTGAATGACAGTCCTTTGATCAGCAAGGAGACAAAAGAGAAGGTGAAGGAGATTGCCCGAAAATATAATTACAGACCCAATGTGAATGCCCGCAGTCTCGTTCTGTCGAAATCATATACCATCGGTCTTTTCTTTTCGACTCTGAAAACCGGAACAACAGCCAGTTTTTTCATGAGTACAGTCCGTGGCGTCAGCGAAGTGGTAAAAGGGAAGTACAATATGGCAGTTGAGGGAATTGATGATTTACCTGATTTCCATACCATAAACACCCGCAGTTTCGATGGTGTCGTGGTGATGAGCCAGAGTCCCAATGATGACGCGTTCATTGCTCATGTTATCAGAGAAGGGATACCTGTGGTCGTACTGAACAGGGAAATAGCAAATCAGAATGTGGCTACAATTTTGTCAGATGATTTGGCAGGTGCTTACAAAGTAACAAAACACATGATTGAGATGGGACATTTGAAACTTGCTATCATTGAGGGGAAACCTGAATTTAAAACCACTTATAAGAGAAAGCAGGGTTTTATTAATGCATTACATGATGCAGGCATTGATTTCGATGAGAAATATGCGTTTAAGGGCAACTATGACCTTGAAAGCGGTTATCAGGCTATGAAAGGCATTTTGTCCATGGATGAGCTGCCGACAGCGGTTTTCAGTTCGAATGACGAAATGGCTGTTGGCGCGATGAAAGCTGTCAAAGAACAAGGCATGAGATTGCCCGATGACATTTCAATAGCGGGATTTGATGATATGGGGTTCACCGCTTATCTGACGCCGGCGCTCACTACAATATCCCGTCCAGTTCATGAGATGAGTCGCGAAGGGGCAAGTTTACTCCTTGAAAAAATTGATAAAAATGAACCGAACGGGCATGACATCATTCAGATGGACACAGAGCTGGTTGTACGGGAATCCGTGAAAAATCTGAAATCTTGAGAATGAAAAAACTTCAGGTTGACCCAAAGGCCAAAGGGCTTGTTTTCGACCTCGATGGCACATTAATCGATTCCATGCCATTGCATTACGAAGCGTGGCATGAGGTATGCGCCACGAAAGGAGTGGATTTTACGGAAGAAATGTTTTATTCTCTGGCAGGCGTGCATTCGGAGCGGATCTTTGAGATCATCAACGAAAAATACGGGACGGATTTTGACCCTGTACAGTACGGACTGATCAAGGAGGAAGTGTACATGAAAAAACTGCAATTTCTGAAGCCTGTGGAGCCGGTGCTGGAACTGGTCAAAAAATACCACGGCAGGCTGCCGATGTCGATCGGGACAGGGAGTCCGGGGAAGCATTCGTGGGAAGCCGTGAAAGCGCTTGGACTGGATAAATATTTTGATATCCTGGTGTCGAAGGATGATGTGAGCAAGGGAAAACCGGATCCTGAGACGTTTCTGAAATGTGCGAAACTCATGGGAATTGAACCAAAATACTGCCAGGTGCTTGAGGATGGGGAGCCGGGTCTTCAGGCAGCACACAGCGCAGGCATGATCGTCACGGATATCAGGGAGTTTTTAGTCATGAAAAATCGTTAATTTTTCAGAGAAAGTATTTGTTGACAGGATTCATTCTATTACCTTAAAAAAAAAATTAAGTCATGACTGTTTTAATTCGTCTCATATTATCAGCTATTGCAGTATTTATCTGTGCCGAGGTATTACCCGGTGCACATGTCGACGGTTTTTTGATGGCTATTGTGGTAGCCGGTGTGTTAGCCGTTCTTAATGTACTGATCAAACCGCTATTAGTAGCACTTACCATTCCCATCACCATCGTGACGTTTGGGATATTTTTATTGGTCATTAATACATTATTGGTATTGCTTGTCGATTGGCTTGTCCCGGGTTTTCACCTTGACGGATTTTGGTGGGCTTTGATTTTCAGTGTGCTCCTTTCACTTATTAATACTCTTTTTGGCGGGTTAAACGATTAATAACCGCTTAAAAGTACTGAGGCTCAGGGCACATCCTGTGATGTTTTGGTGCTGAGAAGTTGATACGATACTGGAGCATCAATTCATGAGAACCCTTGGAATATGAAGTCAGACTTGAAATTATATAATCATAAGCATAGCTGAATTTCAGGTATTTATTGATCTGCAATCCAAGTATCCCGATTACCGAATCCCCCTGCCTGTATGAGAATCCGATATCAAGCAGTTCATCATAATAGAGGTTGGCATTCAGGTCCACTGCCAGAGGCATGTTTTCCTCCATTCTGACCAGCATTGAAGGTTTTAATTTGACTTTCATCCCGAGATCAAAGATAATACCCCCCGTCAGGTAATAATTTCTTGAATGCCTGACATCCCTGAAGTAATCATCGGTTTTTACCTTACGACTGGTGAGAATATAAGGTACGGAAAGCCCAATATAAAAATGATCATTATTGTAAAATACCCCGGCACCGAAATTCGGGAAATAATTGACCTCGCTGCCATTGAAAACCGGGTCATTCTGGTCGAGAATATTCAGTTTTGACCAATCCGACCTTAGAATATCAATGCCGCCCTGCAATCCCATAATGAATTTGCCACCATCCCTGAATTTTATAAAATAGGCATAACTTCCGTAAATAGCCAGATTGCTGTGCACGCCAATCCTGTCTTCGCTGATCATCAATCCCGTACCTATTCGCCGGTCTTTAAAACCGCTTTGCGCTATGAGGGTCGTGAGTTTTGGAGCACCCGGAATATTCACCCACTGGTCCCGGTACATAGCCGTAAATGATGTATATTCATGCCTTCCGGCATAGGCAGGGTTCAATACCAAACCACTGAACATATATTGCGAGAGCACGGGTTTTTGTTGCCCGTGACTTGAAACAACAGTGAGCAATAAAATGGTGTGTAGTAGCAGGTATTTAAAAATTTTCATCATCGGTTGAGTTCAAGATAGCCAACTTTCGGCCTGGATCCGTCATTTTTGTCAACGACATAAAAATAAGTTCCGATCGGTAATTCAGTTCCCAGGATATTAGCTCCTTTATTACTATAGCCGTTAAACCTCCTTGCAGGATCATTCATGTCATAATTATCCTGTTCGTACACCAGCATGCCGGCCCTGTTGTATATTTTCACATTATTATCCTGGAAATATTCGAGACAAATGATCTGGAAGTAGTCATTCATACCATCTCCGTTGGCAGAAACGCCGTTATAGATTATAATATCACCTTTTACTTCCGCCGTAGTCTCGGAGAAACATCCGTCCGTTCCCTCAACAACTACCCTGTAGGTTCCGACAGGAATGTAAGTCAACTCCTTGCCTTCAGCCTCAAATCCGTTGTCACCATACCACCATGCCGTGAAAGGTTTTGTCATGTCTGACAGGATCACTTCCGCCATACCGTTGCTGTTCTGACAATCGGACGGATCTGTTACAATTTCAATTTGCGGATAATAAGTATCATCGGAAATTGCAAATTCTGAAGGCTCGGATACACAGCCCGTATTGCGGTCTTCCGCTGTCACAAGATAAGTAGTAGTATCAAGGTCATAAAGCGTATAATCTTGATATAGATTTGTGATCTCCTCTCCTGTGTACTTATTATAGAATCTGAAAATATAGTTGGTTACATTACCATTTACCGTAGCCTTCACAACACCATCCGGAGCGACGCAACTGGTGCGATCATTGAGAATCTCGATATCCGGAGGAGGGATCTGTGAGAGCAAGGCAGAAGGACCTGTTTCCATGGTTGTTTTACATAATGTGACATTGTTGGTAACAACCAGGGTATAGGTAAATAATCCAAGGTCAGATACAACAGGTCCGGTCGACACCAATGTGTCATTCAGATACCACTCAAAAGTGTGGCCGTCAATTCCATCCTGAGTTACTGCAGACAAGGCGCCGTCGGGACGTGCCGGGTCACAATGGGTAACTGGGGAAAGCTCGTTGACTACTACGACAGGATCAACGGTTTCATTTGTCACTTCTATTGTGACCGGATCTGAAATACAAGTAGGTTGAATGGCATCTATTGCAACCACAGTGTAATTACCCGGTGCCAGCCCTGACCAGACCATGCCGGTATAATCCGGAGAGGCTGAGACAGAGCTCCCCTCATACCAGTTAAAATTATAAGTGCCGATGGAATTAATAACATTTGCACTGCTAATACCATTTGCTATACCCAGCGAACAGTTTGTGTTGGGAGATTGCGTTGCCGTTACAATTGGTTTTATACTTTCATTTTCAATGGTAAATGTTTCCTGCGCCTGACAATTGTTAGCAATATTTATAACCAAAACAGTATAATTCCCTGAATTCATACCCGTAATTGTATTCGTGGTTTCACCAGGTAAAATATTTGCAGGATCAGTGTTGTCACCCCTGTACCATGTATAATTATAATTGAATGGAGGTGTGAGATTGGGATTTGTCGGATCTTCCGTCACACTGACTGACAGAGTACCATCAGCGAAGACCGATTCGTCACAACTCATCACCGGCATGTAATTAGTGGCGTCGAAAGATATGATCGGATTGGTTGTTGAATCCATAACCTCGATCATGACCGGAGCAGATTCGACCAGCCACCAATTTTCTTGGGCAACTATGTAGTATTGACCCTTCTCAAGATTGTTGTAATAGGTTCCCGCATCATTACCCGGAATGATATCATCAGGTGGATTATTGGAATCATAATTACCCACATAAATTTTGAACGTGTAGTCCGAAAGCATATCGGGATTGCCGTCCAATGCTATCGAAGTTACTTCGAGGTTGCCATTGGCTGGTGAACATACAGTATTGGCTTTTACAATTGTCGTAAATGTCGGTTCCAGATATTCGTAGGGAAGATAGGCATAGTAGACGGAATTACATCCTGTATTTCTGTTATGGGCAACAAAAGTATAATCACCCTCATCAGCCATATTAATATTATCCAGATTTGAGAATGGCGGTGGAGTAATGCCAAAGCCGTTATACCATTCATAGTCGTATCCTCCGGCATCAGGTATGCCGTTGGTCTCAGTTACCGTAGCCTGCAATGCACCTGTCCAGGAAGCAGGGTTGGAATTCAATGAATACTGAGGCGAAACCAAATTTATGGAAATCACGGGGTTTTCACTTATATCGTTTATGGAAACTGGATAAAAATCCGAATAACATTTAGTTATGGAATCCTGAACCTGTAAATAATAAATTCCTGCTGTAAGTGAATCAAAAGGGCTGCTCTCTGATGCAAATCCTGATCCTGGAGGCGGAGGGCTGAGTGTATTTCTGCCATCATCAAAAATGAATGCAGTCCATATCAGATGGGGATTATTAACAGATACATTATCAACCCTGATATCATCAACCTGAACAGTGCCATCAGGGAAACAGATGGTTTGATCAGTGCCGGATGCAGAAATATCAATGGTATGGCGGTCTGAAGTCACGATGTAATCTCGCGTTGTAATGCATCCCTGGTCGAGACCTGTAGCATCAACAACCTGTATGGTGTATACATCAGGCCATAAATTGGTTGCCGTAGTGCCTCCCGGCGCTGCTGAGCCTGTTGATTTTACGGTCCAGGTGATTGCAAAGTTGGTAAGCAGGTTATCCCCGTCAGATCCTCCTGTAACAACAGGCGACAACTGCCCTGTGTGAGTGCCGCCGGCACAGGCATAATCGGGGCTGTCCAATACGGCAGAAACAATCGGGTTTTTACTTACGTCTTCTATATTTATCTGAGTGAGAGGGCCATAGGAGCAACCGGTCGTGTCATTCCTGGCCTGAACATAATATGTTCCCGCCGGGATACTGTCGATATTGCCTGTATTGTCAACGAAATAACCTGTGGAACTGTCGAAATTAGCGAAAGAACCAGCTATAGGATTCAGGTTATTATCGAGCAACTGGGCAGTATAAAGACCTGCGTAGCTCGGGGTTGTTGTCACGATATTTGTTCCGTCGTCTTCGGTGATCTGATCGATCCTGATTTCTCCATTGGGAAAGCAATTGGTTTGATCGACAGCAGTGACATCAGCTATAACAATTGTTACAGTTGTTTTTTGATGAAGGATGGATTTTGAAACGAATGTTTTACAATTTTTATTAACCCCTGATGTATCCGTCACCATTACACTGTATAATTGTTGGGACTGGTTAGCTGTGAGACCGACAGCTTCAAACTCGGAACCCGCTATAACGTTGGGTGCACTGAGTTGTTGAGCCGGATCAGGCTGGTCCCCGATATACCATTCAAAAGTATACTCGGCCAAGGATCCCGGATTGGGTGATCCCGTAATGATGGCCTCAAGCGCTCCGTCAGATGTCACGCTACAGTCATAATCCTGACTGTTTACATTGACAGTTACTTCAGGATTAGTCGTGACATCTTTGATCTCAATCTGGTATGGTGGCGTAATACAACTTGTCAATATATTTTCAGCTGTCAAATAGTATGTCCCCGGACCAATTTGATCAAATGGGTCGGCAGGAAATCCCGTGTTGGTTTTGCCCAATGAGGTGAAGGTACTGTCATATAATATTGCATTCTGATAAGTTGTCAGGAGTACCGGATTACCATTCTCTTCGATCTGGTTGATATAGACCTCCCCGTTAGGATCAACGCAAATTGTCTGATCTGTTACGGGGGCATCCGTGATCCTGATATCCTTTAATATCTTAGGTAAGCTGAAAGTTTTCTTATAACGACAACCTCTGCCTGATCCGTTCTGATCTATGATTTTTACGGTATAATTACCGGCCAGTAATCCGATAATATTCGGACCGCCAAGGCTAAAACCAACCGTGTCAGTACCACTGTACCATTCGAACTGGAAGCCGGTTGTGCCGCCATCGGCCAAAGCACTCAGTTCACCTGTACCGTTAGAATTACAGGTAAAGTCGGCTACATTGGTTGTATCAATGACAGGTGGTGTAGCATTGAGATTCAGCTTGATCAGAACCGGTTGAGAGTAACACTGAGAAGGAGTGGAGTTTTCCCGGGCGACTACTACATAATCTCCGGGAGGAAGGTTGACCAGGAAATCTGCGGGTGGAGATGCAGGGCCGTATAAAATATCGGTATTAAAAGCGCTTAATGGATTTTGCCTCATAATTTTTGCCGTGTCGGTTGTTGTACCTTCATAGAGAATTATATCAAACTGACTTGCCGGTCCCGGGATGGGGTTGCCGTTGTTGTCGGTATCGGGTACCTGAACAGATATTGTTCCGTTTCCCGGCAGGCATTCTATGGGATCGATTGAACTTGTGATCAGAGTCGGTGGTGTTCTTTGAATAGGCAGAAAGAATGTATCGGTAGCCGAACACCCTGATTGATTATCAAGAGCGGTAATAAGATAATATCCGGAATACAACCCGTTTCTTTTTTGTCTGAAGTTGTCAGAATTGGCGCCGTCGATGGTGCCTGGGTTCGATATGGGATTACTAAAATCCGATTCCCTGAATTCCCATGTAAAAGAAAAGCCTGTCCCTCCGGGTGGATTGTTAAGACTTGAACTGGCTTCCACTTGTAAATATCCCGTGGATGTATTATCACATTCGGCCGGAAGCAGAGAGTCTAAGAGTTGAATTGAGATTTCAGGTGCCAAATCAATATTTAGTGTTAATGGATCAGACACACATCGCGTGAAGTTATCCATCACAATGCTGGTCCAGTCTCCGGCAGCCAGACTTGTAAAGGCAATTATATTGTCATTTGATGTTGATGGATTCAGAATGATTTTTTGTACACCAACATTGTTTGTATCAATTGCGGTACTATTTTCCGTATAGAACGAATAGCTTCTGAATTGTGTGTAGTAAGGAGGCAATTGTTCTACAGGATTTACTTCAAGGCCAATCTCACCGTCGTAGGGAGGATTACAAGTGGTTAAATCTTTGATATAATCCATGGTGAGGACAGGCGAATTAGTCGGCTGATTGATGATGGTGGCGTATTCCACACTTGTGCATTCAGTAGAGCCATCCGTAACCCTGACTGCATATGTGCCTGCATCAAGCTGCATTAAAATTGAATCGGGAGGTGCGGAAGTTTTGAGCAAAGTGCCGCTGGTTGAATTCAAAAACCACTCATATTGAGCAATGGAGTAAGAGCCACTGGTTCTTGAAGCGACCAGGCCACCGATATCAAAATTCGGGTCGCATGAAATATTATTATAACTGTCAATCGTAAATGCCGGTGCTGTTGTTACATCCTTAATCTCAAATGCTACCGGATCGGAAGGACAATTATATTCATTTATAACAATGACACTATAGTTCCCCGGCGGCAATGCGTAGCCCCCCATGACATCATCCAGAATTGCAGCGTCGGTATCCGGGATCACTGTGCTATTGTCCGTATCTGTCCATTCAAAGGTAAACCCTGCAGGTACAGGGGTGCCGCCATTGACTGTGGAGACAATAGCTCCGCTCATATAAGGTTCTGCACAACGACTTGCATCAGTGACTGTTACGCCGTCAATCACCGGCTTTATATTGATGTCATCTATGACTGAAAGCATTGAGTTAGAACAGGTGGTAATATCGTTTTGTATGCGTAGTTCATAAGTTCCTTTAGATAGAGCCTGCGCGATTTCTCCATTTGGTCCACCCGTATTTGGGAGTGGATTGCCGGTAGAATTGTCGTACCATTGATAGTTGTAATTGCTTAAATCATAGGTCGGCGCTTCGTTTGTATTTATAACTTCAATCCGTCCGTTAGGATTGTTGATATCACAGGATGAGTTGTCTGATAGGGATAAGACCGGTATGGGAATTACAGTATTATCATCAACAGTAACCGGGGCAGGGTTTGACGCACATGCTGTTGTATTGTTTATAACAGTAAGTATATAATCTCCTGGTGTTATATTAGTTACCGTAGCTGTTTTAGGCGCTAAGGTGTCACCGGTGGTTGATGCAATCCATATGAAAGTATAACCGTCCGCTTCGGTTAATCCGCCATCCACGGTAGCAACAAGCTGCCCGTTAGCAGCGGTGCCGCAAAAAGTGGATGGAATAGAAGAAACAGATTCTGCCGGCAGTGTGATAACCCTGTTAACTCTTGGAAAATATACGGATTCGCATTGCGTTGTCTTGTTGGTGATGCGCACTGCATATTGTCCTGAATCAAGGTTGGATACCACTTCCCCATCGACGGATGAGGGCGGTATAGGCGTTCCGGTCGTGTCATTAATAAACCATTCATAGGTATAATCGGAAATTGCCCCGAATCCCATAGAAACTGTTATTTGTCCTGTCGGATTAACCGGATCGCAGGATGTCTGATCCTGTATCGTTAGTGTCGCTACAGGAGGTATAGTAACATCCCGGATAGTGGCGAAGGCCGGATTTGTCGGGCATTTTGTAACTATATCTTTTGCTATGACAGTGTAATCACCAATATTCAGATTTTGAATGACATTGGAAGTTGTGCTTGCTATAAGGCTATCGGCTATTATGCCATTACCTCTATAGACTTCGTAAATATAGGTTCCCGCATCCCCTGGTGTAATGCTTATCTCGCCATTACTTACTGCACAAGAAGTGACATCTGCAGTTATTAAAGTAATATCTGGCGGTGTAACGGTAATTTCCTGGATCACCGTATCGGCAAAAGCAGTACAATTTGTCCCGTTTTCAACGACAACGAGTCGATATGTGCCTGCTTCCAGACTGTCTGCTACTGGTCCCCCTGTATAGCCCGGTCTAGCAGGGATTACATCATTAGGTCCTTTATACCAGTTAAATGAATATCCGGCAATTGTTGGTGTACCCGATACGAGTACTGCCCCCGAGAGTTGACCGTTTGGGGCCAAAGTATCACAGGATGTTTGGTCTGCATCTACTGTGATTTGAATTGATGGTGTTTGTGTAACATCCTGAATTGTGATAGTGGCCGGATCGGATGGACAAAAAGTTGAGCTGTCAATCGCCTGAACAGTATATGTCCCTACCGGGAATACTTTAATAGTATCACCAATATAATCTGGAGGGCCTGCACCTATCGCCGGCCCTGAAAACCACTCAAATCTGTAGCCACTGGTGATACCGCCAACATTGGCCTCTCCAATTCCCGTATTGGGATCGGAACAGGAAATGATATCGGAAAGTACACTGGCTGTTACTGTTGGAATAGTAACACCGTTAGGCACTTCGGCATTGAGTGTAGTATCACACCCCGTGGCATTCTCTGTGATGACGACTGTGTATTCTCTGCTTTCCAGATTATCCGCAATGGGCCCGATTCGTTTGATAAATGCGGGGATTTTAGGATCTTCCTGATGGTACCATTCAAAGGTATAGCCATTGGTTAGTGTGTCAGTTCCATCCCATACGCCGGCGCCGAGCTTCCCGTCATAGGGCAGTTCACAATTGGTGAATGGTGATAATTGCTCAATAAACGCACCTGAAATGTTATACCCCGTACTGTCGATGACAACTGTAGCGGGATTAGAGAGGCAACCTGTATTATTATCCCTGGCAACTACAGTATATGTTCCCTGGTGCAGGCTGTTATTTACTGTGCCTGTGTAGATTATCGGACCTGTAGGCGTGCTACCCTGATACCAGTTATAGGTAACATTTGGTGTTCCGGCACCTACAGCTGTAACGTGAATATTATCCCAATAATAATTCTCATCCCCACCCGTATTTTTTGCTTTTATTATTATTTGGAGCGTGCTACCGTTTAAATTGTTCGCAGATGCCTGGATAACACCAAAATTAGTATGTTGAATCCCATTAGTAAGCGGCACCTCGGCTCCACCATCCAATTTATAATATACCTCAAGAAAATCTGATGTTTCCAGACCACCGGCTGATTCAAGATCAACCGTAATGCCAACATCGCTGACACCTGAGATATCAATGATTTCTGTTTCAAAATTTACTGTGCACCCACTTTTCTTAACCCTGTATTTAAAATTCTGAACGCCTATAACATTTCCATTCCGACACGAGCCTGTGGTAGTGGAGGTCCATGCTGAAGTGCCATTATCCGACATACTTCCTTCCGGTACATCCTCAAAACCCTCGTACCACAAAGTCCCTCGTAGTATTGAGGTATTCACATTGGCTTCGGCCGATCCGTTTGCCGGCACAGAATCCGAACACACATTATTGGGAGACAAAGCAGTTACATTCACATCGAACGGCACACAACCGATACTGATATAAACATATGCAGTATCACATTTTGCATAACATTTAGTTGAGTTTACATCACAGGTTACATACCCAACTGAATCCAGCCCCACGTAATTAGTATTTGGGGTATATTTCATGTAATTGATATCGTTTACATCAAAAATGCTGGCTTGTCCATGCTTGGCCGGATCGATGATTACGGGTACATGCAGTTGGTCACCATCCGGGTCATTATCATTTGATTCAATATCAATATCAACCTGCGTATTTATGGGAATGGAAGCATAATCGTCCTGTGCAAAGGGTTTGAGGTTTTCGCCTAATAGGCAAATAGTTTGTTCATTCCTGGCTCCTCCGGTTGATCCGGTAAATCCGAATCGCATTATTGAGTTCCCATTGAATACTTTGCCGAGCATATCGTCGGTATGGGTCATCACCATTTTCATTCCGGTTGTATTGGTGCTGCCGTTATACATATCGGCCCACAACTGGAGGGTTTGGGTTCCATCCGGATTGACTGTCCAGCGCACCTGAAACATATAACAGCGGTCATCTTCGATATTGTGGTATGGAGTACCGTCGGGGTTGGGTGATGAACCGAATATATATGAGGGTTTCAAAGGCAGGGTCCAACCCTGATTCCCCTGATCATCCATGATCAGTTGCTGGCCACCATATAAGTCGCCATTGTAAATCACTGCCGTATGGTCCCAACCGTAATAGGGGCTTAAATTGTGATAAACGCCATTGTTGTCATTCCCACTGTTCCCGTCAGGAACATCACGATTGTTCCAGGTATCAAGCTCAATGGCTACAGAAGGTTGTATCTTATGATTTTCGGGATCGTCACCCGGCCAGGCTCCCGGGATAGTATTTGGGCCAACGCGGCTGAGGTGCATCGAGAATCCCAATCCGCCACCATCGTCACCTGTGGCAGCTTCCAGGTCCCAGGTACCGGCACCTCCTATCGTGACCTGCCTGCTCGGATCAGTGATTGTATCCCTTGGATCCTGGTGCATGACAAATGCCAGGCCGTCGGCACCGTCCCCGTCTCTTTCTCCCATATATACCACGAAATTGAAGAGTGTATCCCGGCTAAAATCTACCTTATCAGCCCACCATACAGCTCCGAATTGATTGTATGTATCCCACGTTACAGTAAAACATCTCTCAGATCGTTTAACTGCATCATATTTGGGGATGAATGGGTTTTGGCTAAATACACCGGTAGAAAAAAGTGCAAGGAAGAAAAAAGTTGTTATGTGGTATCTAATATTCATTAATTGACTATACAGTTTATAGCAGTATTTACTAGTAGTCAAATCGTTATATATCCGGAATATTTCAATTTTCGGATCTTTATAACTTTAATCATCCAAATATTCCCGATGGGGATTTATCTAAAAAATAAAATCATTGCTCTCTTGATCGATAAATATGGCAATGTTTTCTATATGTAAGAATCTGTCTCTTAT
>WGED01000633.1 GCA_015492915.1 Cyclobacteriaceae bacterium | reverse complement strand
CAAAAAGAGGTGGCTGGGATTTGTTATCCGGTAGTCTAAAATACTCTGGCCGGCTGGCTGGATTTTGTTTTTGATTTTTTAGTGTTGGGATATTGCGTATTGCCGAATTGGATGGAGTTGTAATGTTTCAGTTTGGCTTTACCTTCACGACTGTTGAAGGAATATTTTGCCTTACAGGCCGGCAGAATTAAAATTGCGAAGAATAATATGATGACGACTCGTTTCATTTTTAATGCTGTTACCGGTTTAACCCAAAATTCCCAATAACCTTTCTGTTCCAAGCTTAAATTACTTCCACCCTCACGGGTGACAGGCAAAATCAGGCACTTCGTTCACGTTTGACTCATCACCATAAAAGTGCATTATGCTTCCTTATCAAACGTGCTGATTTTCTTCCCGCCCTGGTGGGACAAGTTGTACTTTAACCTCTCATAACGAAATCCTGGTGAGAATTTTGGGTTTAAAGATATATAGGTATTTGTTTCCCTTCAGTTAAAAAGAATGATCTACCGCAGATACGTTATATTTTGAGTGTATTTGCACCATTTTTATAATTTCACTCCCCGGATCAGGAATGTATTCTACATGACTTTTGAGCAATTATTTTGTCAAACTGATCCTGAATATGCTGTTTTTCGGTTATATTTATAATCCAACCGTCTGTAAATGCTTAGATTTCTGTTCATATTTCCGTTAGTCGCAGCCAGCCTTTCCCTGAAAACCCAACACGAAGAAATAATCTTCGCAGACACATTGCAAGGTGATAAAGTAAAAAATACCCGGATTGTCATAGCGCCGGCATACAACTTCACTCAGTTTGCCGGGACGTTTGCCTCGTTTGCCACACTGTCTGCAGCGGCTTCATTTAATAATCATTTGGAGGCGGGAATCTCCGCTTCCTTCAACCTTAATGATTTTGAAAAACAGATTATTTTCCCGCAATATTATCAATACAATCAGTTCAATTTAGGTGTCTATTGTCAGTACAGCTTTTTCAAGAAGAAGATCAGACCCCTGGCGGGGATGGCCCTTATTTTCACTTTTGCAGAATGGCAGTCGGGCGAACAGGCGCAGGATAAGTTTACTGATGATATTGTTATTTTGAAACTTTATGTTGGAGCCGGATGGCAGTTTACCGGTATATTTTCCATTCAGGTGAATGCGGGTTATAATATCCCCGGTGATGTTGAACTGATCAGCTTTGTGCCGGATGATTATCGCGGCTTTTCGGGTGATATAATTTTGAAGATCAACATTTTACAACTTTAGGATGTCAGGCAGAATAAAAATCGCTGTTTTTTCATGCTTATGGATGTTTGCTTGTTCAGGAGAACAGCCAACGCCCGATTCTTTTTTGAATTACGATCATCCTTATTTTCAGGGAGTTAACCATACGATTTTGCTTGATCTTGATAAAGCCATAGAGCGGGGAGATTTTGGCCAGATGCACAGCGTGATCATGATCCGAAACAACAATATTATTTTCGAGAAATATTACAATGGATATAAACGATCCGATTTGCATTCTATAGGCGAAGGTACGCAGAGCATTGTCTCGGCGCTGTTGGGGATCGCCATGACGGAGGACAGTAGTATTCGCCTCGATACGCCCTTGTATCGCATGTTCCCTGATTATGCGCAATTATTCGAGAATGTGCCGCAAAAGGATAAAATCAATGTAGCCCACCTGTTGACCAACACTTCCGGCTTCTGGTGGCAGGAGTTGGGAGAGCCTGCCAATGGTGAAAAAAATGATGCTTTTCTCATGACAAAATCGAATGACTGGATCAGCTATGTGTTGTCCACACCGATGATAAGGGAGCCGGGTCATGAATTTAATTTTAACAGTGGAAACGCCATTCTGATGGCGCCCATTCTCCAGATGTTTACAGGCCGGGAACTGGAACAATTTGCCAGGGAAAAACTTTTCGAGCCGCTTGATATTCAATGGAAATGGGATAAAATGCCGGGAGCGTATGTCAACACTGCCTGGGGATTGTCAATGCGACCGGTTGATTTTGCCAAGATCGGATATTTATATCTTAAGAGAGGAAAATGGAACGAAAAGCAAATTTTTGATCGTTATTGGTCGAAGGTTTCAACAAGAGTAAAAACCGGCGCCTCAGCCTATTATAATTACAGTTTTTTCTGGTGGCGATTTGCCTTTTATGCTGACGTCAATAAATACGTGGCGAGCAACGATACTTTTTTTGCATGGGGCAATGGAGGTCAGTTTCTTTTTGTGATACCGCACCTGAATATGGTGGTTGTGTTGACTGCCGGGAATTACAATAATGAAGACAAAAAGGCTTTTGAGTTGCTCAGAGACTATGTTTTTGCTGCCGTGGCATTTAACAGTCAATAAACCTTTTTACCGGATAAATTTTTTCTGACAGCAAGCGTTATCTAATTTAGCATCCGGATACTCAATCATCCAACATTTAATAATGCGTCAAATAGGGGAGATGTACAGTAAACTATTTTATGTGATTTTGGTGGTTTTTGGAGTTGGTTGCGCTTCTTCGATAAACGTTCATTCGGATACCCCCTTCCCGGGTGATTTTAAGAGTTACAAATCTTTTAAATTTTTCAATCCCAAAAACCTGCCACCCGCCAATTTTGCTTTCAGCGACGAGCATAAAAAGGCGCTGTTTGATGCGGTGGCCGGAGAGATGAAGGCACGCGGCTATAAAAGTGTTCAAAATGCGGACCTGATCATTAAAATCCAGGGATCTGCCGCCAATACCATTGATTATCAGGAAGGATCGAATTTCTATCCCTATGACCCCTATGGCTATCCATACAGCTATTATCCATACCCATACGGCTATGACAATATGCCCAGAGACAGATCGAAGAAGGAAATCACAATAATCATCGACATGATCGACACAAAAAAGGGCAAAATCGTATGGCAGGGAGTGGGAACGGCTGCAGTGGGCAAAAATGAAGTAATTGATATAACGAGAATTGGTGACTTGGTCACACAGATTTTTACGAAATATCCGTATCGTGCTCCTTCAGCAAATTAATCCTCTTTCTGTTATGATCGGAAAAGACGGTAATCCTTTTATATTTGTAAGCCATTTTTACAGGAATAAAACGGTTACTTTTTCATGATCATTGAAACGAAGGCATTTGCACGGGCAGGTCTGCTCGGAAATCCATCTGACGGTTATTTCGGAAAAACCATTTCTATCGCTGTGAGGAATTTCGGTGCCCATGTATCCCTTTATGAATCACCGGAGTTGCGTATCGAACCGCAGGAGGAGGATATCAATGTCTTCAGGAATATTCACCAACTTGTCGATCTGGTCAATCTGACTGGCTATTATGGCGGCGAACGCCTGATTAAGGCGGCAATTAAAAAATTTTGTGAGTATTGTGAGGATCACAACATAAGGCTTGACAGCCGGAATTTCACCATCAGGTACCGCTCGTCCATACCCAGGCAGGTAGGGCTTGCGGGCTCAAGTGCCATTGTCACAGCAACTATTCGCGCCCTGATGGCATTTTATGGGGTGCAGATACCCAAGGAGAAATTACCAAACCTGATTCTTTCTGTCGAGACAGAAGAACTCGGTATAAACGCCGGCCTCCAGGACAGGGTCATTCAGACTTATGAAGGCTGCGTATATATGGATTTTGACAAAAAACTTTTTGAAAAACAGGGGCATGGCAACTATGAGAGGATCGATCCTGAATTGATGCCGAATCTTTATATCGCTTATAAGACGAAGTTGGGAAAAGAATCGGGAAAGGTCTTTAACAATGTAAAGGCCAAATATGAAGCGGGCGATCCGCTGGTTGTGGATACATTGGCGGAAATAGCGGAAGTGGCTGCCGAAGGGAAAAAAGCTCTTCTGGAGGGAGATCAAGAAACCCTGGCCAGACTGATCAATAAAAATTTCGATCTGAGAGCAAAAATCTTCAATATCAGTGACAGCAATTTTGAGCTTGTAAACATGGCAAGAGCGTGTGGTGTTTCAGCCAAATTTACAGGTTCGGGCGGTTCTATCATTGGCACATATAAGGATGATGAGACTTTGAGGTGCCTGATTATAAGCATGAACAAAATTGATGCAAGAGTCATAAAACCATTTATAATCTGAAAATTTTTTAACAATGATAAAAAAGGCAGTAATACCGGCAGCGGGCCTTGGCACACGATTTCTTCCGGCTACCAAGGCACAACCCAAAGAAATGCTCCCGATCATTGATACACCGGTGATACAATATGTTGTGCAGGAAGCCGTCGATTCAGGGATTGAAGATATACTCATTATTAGCGGACGCACCAAACGTGCTATTGAGGATCATTTTGACCGCAATACAGAACTCGAGGAGCGGCTTATGAATGAAGAAAAAGAAATGCTTTTTAACGAGATCAGGCATATCGCCGACATGGCTCATATACATTATGTCCGCCAGAAAGAGATACTCGGGCTTGGGGATGCGATTTATTATGCGCGGTTTCATACTGGTAACGAACCGTTTGCCGTGCTGCTTGGTGATACGATTATCAATTCGGTGATTCCTGTGACCCAGCAACTGATCGATGTGTACGAGCAATATCAGGCCACCACACTTGCTGTTGAAGTTGTACCTGAAGATAAGGTGTCACGCTACGGTATTATCGGTGGTGAAAAGCTCGATGATCAAACCGTTGATGTAAAGGAGTTTGTCGAGAAACCGGCAGTAGGAGAGGCGCCATCCAATCTCGCTATCGCTGGGCGGTATATTTTAACACCCGAGATATTTAATGCGCTTGAACAAACACCTAAGGGTAAAAACAATGAACTGCAATTAACCGACGCCCTGATGCTACTCTCTCGCAAGGAAAAGGTCATTTCCCATACTATCAATGGCAAACGATACGATATCGGCAATAAGCTTGATTATCTCAAAACAACCGTTGAATATGCGCTGAGAAGAAAAGAATTTGCCGAACCGTTTTACGAATTTTTGAAGGAAGTTGTGGAGAATACTAAAATTGATTAATATTTGATAGCAGTTTATTTTGCGACATCAATTTCAGTCCGGATGGATAATTACAGACAGCCTTATGATCTTAAAAAGATTTTGCTTTCTAATGGAGAAATAAGCAATTTTGCTGGCTTAAACAGCAGGCGTGCCACTTTGCATTAAACAGGTTGAAAAATAGCTTTTTTCTCATAGCATTTTTTATTTCCACCTCTGTGTTTTCCCAGAATACCGAATATACGATGACGGGGGAATATCAGGGAAAAAATATCTATGTGCAAAATCCATTATCACCTGACAAGGTAAATTTTTGCACTACGGAAGTATACCTCAATGAAAAGCTGGTAAACAGTCACCCAAAAACATCCGCTTTTGAAATCGATCTTTCAAGACTCAACATCGGCGATCCTGTATTTATTAAAATTATTCACAAGGAAGGATGCGTTCCGAAAATTATCAATCCACAGGTAATCAGGAGTAAAAGTAAATTCAGGTTTCTGAGCGTGTATGCCGATGCTATTGCCATCCATTGGTCTACCACGGGTGAATTGCCTTACGGTAAATTTTTTATTGAGCATTATGTCAATAAAAAGTGGACGAATATAGCCACAGTTTCCGGCAAGGGGTCTTTTGAGTCGAATCAGTATAATTTCAAACCGAATCACCATACCGGCGAAAACAAGTACAGGATAAAATACGCCCAGAGCGATGGAAGGATCTTTTTCAGCAGAATAATTGATTATTTCTACAATGTGGAACCTGTTAGTTTTTATCCGACGAGGGTCGATGACAAAATCACTTTTTCGAGGGAGACTTCATACCGCATCGTAGATTCATTCGGTAATGAAGTAGCTAAGGGTGAGGGAAAAGGGGTGCAACTTGGCAATCTGAAACCCGGTTTGTATTTTCTTTATATTGACAACCGGGAGGAGAAATTCGTTAAAAAGTGAATTCAGACACTCACCGGCTTCTCTACCAGTTCACCTTGCATGATGCCCTGAGGGCTCGCTTCCGTTAGTCTCACATCTACGATACGATTGATCAGGTCATCATCCGGTGAGTATTTCACAGCTACCCGGATATAATTACCTGTAAATCCATGGATTTTTCCCGATTCTATATCTTTTTCAAAAAGCACCTTCATGGTATGGCCGGTGAACTGTTCGTAGAAATGTCTACGTTTTTTTATTGACAAACTGCGCAGCATTTTCGACCTGTTTTTTCTATCTTCCGAAGCCACCGCACCCGCCATAGAAATGGCGGGTGTATCCGGCCTCTCGGAATAGGAGAAAACATGAAGGTATGAAATATCGAGTCCGTTGATGAAATTGTATGTTTCCAGGAAATCATCATGTGTTTCACCGGGAAACCCGACGATCACATCCACACCGATGCAGCAGTCGGGCATACTTTTTCGGATTAAATTCACTCTTTCTTCATACAATTCGCGCATATAGCGACGGCGCATAAGGCGAAGTATTTTGTTGCTTCCCGATTGCAGCGGAATATGAAAATGATGGACGAACTTATCAGAATTCGCCACAAATTGAATGATTTCTCTACTTAGCAAATTAGGTTCGATGGATGATATCCGGAACCGCTCTATGCCATCTACTTTATCCAGCTCTTTGATCAGATCAACGAATTGAAAAGCCCTCTTGCCGTTCCGGATTCCAAAATCACCGGTATTTACGCCGGTTAGCACGATCTCTTTCACCTCCCGCTCTGCGATCTCCCTGGCAGATTTCACTACATTCTCAATGGTATCGCTGCGACTTTTTCCTCGTGCCAGCGGGATAGTACAAAAAGAGCATGAGTAATCGCACCCGTCCTGTATTTTAAGAAAAGTTCTTGTGCGGTCATTGATCGAATAGGCGCTGTTGAAAGTGGTCGCTTCTGAGATATCCTGAGCGTACACCAATGCCCTGGGATGCTTTTCGAAATCGTCGAGCAATTCAAGCAGCCTGAATTTTTCTGAGGCGCCCAGCACCGCATCCACTCCCGGTATCTCAGCAATTTCTCTGGGTTTTAATTGTGCATAGCAGCCCACAACGATGATGTACGGATCTTTGCTGACTTTTTGAGCCTCCTTAACGATATGCCGGCACTTCTTGTCTGCGTTCTCCGTCACCGAGCAGGTGTTAATGACAAAAATGTCAGGAGAATCCTCAAAATTCACTTTTTTATAGCCATAATTCTGAAACATCCTCATGATGGAGGAAGTCTCAGAGAAGTTGAGCTTGCAACCAAGCGTATAAAAAGCGACTTTTTTCTTTTTTTCGGATATAGTCCCTGTCAGTGCCATTCCCTTATTCAGTTATAATGCCCGTCGGAAGTTTATCAGTGAATTCGTAATAAAACCGAACTGCAAAGATAATTGTTTCATCCGGAATATCTTATATCCCCATTGCCGGCACCGGTTCGTTTGTGAATAAAAATATGTCGTTTTCTCATGAAAGGCTCATCAAGCCTATATATTTCTGTACTGATTTGTATAAAATCATCATAAATCCTGCAAGGAAACAATTTATTTGTTACTAAATTTTTTACCCTTCAAAAAGACTCGTATTTTTTGTCGTAAAACGTTTATAATGTGATATAGCATTAAAATCTAATGTTTGATCGAATCGGGAAATATTTCAAAGTAATAACCAAATGAAGAAGGGGGATAAAGCGAAAATACTGTCAGGTCTGAATAAGACTACTATTTTCAAAAATCTGCCCGATAAGGTTTTGTTAAGATTATCCAAAAAAGCTGAGCTGGAGGTTTATAATCCAAAAGATATAATCGTTAAGGAGGGAGATCCGAGCAATCGTCTGTTTATTATTATCAATGGGATTGTTACGGTAAAGAAAGTAATGACGGACAGGCAGGATAAGATTTTTGCGTATTTGCTGCCGGGCAGCACATTTGGTGAAGTAGGAATTCTTGAGAATAAAACCCGGTCGGCGACGGTAGAGGCAATGACAGATGTAGAGGTTTTGGTTTTTGATCGTGAATATTTTATCGATATACTGCATAGACATCCGGGCGTGGCGATCGAGCTGGCTAAGCTGTTGGGATACTATCTGACGGAATCAAACAAAAGACTGGCGAGAGGGGGGAAGGAGAAGAAAGTGGCGCTTGTCTTTGATTGGTTTAACACGCATGGGGCACCGGAACTGGGCAAGCAACTTGCCATTCGCTTGTTGAAGGGTACGGACAAAAAAACCATTTATGCTGAATATCCTTTCAACAACACACTTTCTAACGAGTTGGATGTTCAAAAACAGGAGATTTTTCATCATAAGAGTGGTCTGGATATTCTTCTTCTTGGATCTTTGACGGTTCAGTCAAGATATGCTAACATGACGTTAATGTTAGATGATCTTCTTAACAGGTATGAAAATTTGATCATTTATGTGAATAAAGATTTCGATGAAGACCTGTCGCAGATTATAGAAAATGTCGACCAAATCATCGTGGTGGGGTCTGGTGATAAAGAACAATGGAAATATATATCCGAATTTCATCGGGAGATCAGAGATCACATCAAAGAAAACAACACAAGGATCTTCACGATTCTTATCAACAATGAGCCTACGGATAATTTCAGACTGGATCCTCCTCCCGATTTCAAGGTGGTCTATTCTGATGAAACTACCAATTATCAGTTATGGTCGGAAGACGGCACACACAAGGTGTCGGAATCTTTTGATGAGGCAGTAAATATATTCGTTGACCGTCTTCAGCGTAGCAACCATCTTGGAATATTTATTCCCACAACATTTGAAGTGGATAAGCAAATTGATACTTCTGAATACATTGATCGCACACTAAAATTTCTGGGAAAGCGGTTTGGTGGCGCCACAAGTGAAGAGGTTAAGGGGGTGTGGAATAGCGAGGAAATCGGATTGGTAGGAGAAAAGCTATATAAAGTTCATACCTATGCTACTACAAAAGACCTGAAAACTCACCTTGACGAAGTGGTAGAATATGTGCGTGTTATCAAACATGAGCTGAGACAGGAGGCTATGGCACTGGAGATCAATCGAAAACTGACACTTCTCTGATATAGGACCTTGAAAGAAGTTTGGTAATTGCTTTCACCTCAAATCCGGTATGCATTGATTTTTCCACTGTCTCAAATTTCTTTGATTCAGAAACTTCATTTTTATGCTTTGATGGTGTGTTATAAGCCATCATGAGGGCAAGCAAAATAATCAAAAGGCGGATGGAATTGACTAAAATAGCATTGTCTGTAACTACTTCTAATCTGCTAAAACAATAATCTGATTTTTGCATGGCCGCCCTTAAGGTCTGTTGGAGATACAAAGAAAATCTGTGAACAGTTATCATTTAAATAGATCATTTAGTGTTGCATTTCAGTAGTTAATACAGCAAAACCAATCCGTGTAACCACAAAAAGTTAAACAAAATATTGGTTTAATGCAAAAAGTAATAACATTATATAATAATAGGCATATAATACAGGAATATCTAAATAATAAACTCAGGCTTTGACGAGTGATAAATTTCTTTGCACTTCTTTTTGGAGAAATATCCAGGTGATGCCTGCAGAGAGCATATCGGCAATAGGAAAAGAGTACCAGATGCCATTCACACCAAATATTCTGGGCATAAAGATGACCAGCGGTATTAGAAAAATACCCTGTTTTGTCATGGTGAGAAAAAGTGCTGGCAGTGCCTTGCCGATAGCCTGGAAATAACCGGCACCAATCATTTGCACGGCTATAAGCGGAGACATCATAAACACAAATACAAGCGCAAATGATGCTCCCCTGATCAGATCCTCGTCTAATGTAAATACTGTAACGATATTTTCTGAAAAGAACAATATAACCATGAGTATTACGGCGGCTGTGAATGTCGCATACTTAATTGATTTACTAATGCTCAGCCTCACTCGTTGTGTGTTGTGCGCACCATAGTTGAATCCGGCGATTGGGAGAAAACCCTGCACGATTCCGATGACCGGAAATAGCGCAAACATCATGACGCGGTTCACGATGCCATACACGGAAATGCCCAGTTCGCCGGCATAAGCGAATAAAGTGTGATTGAGTACAACGATCAGAAGGCTAATGGAGCCCTGCCTGGCAAGAGTGATGCTTCCTATGGCAAAAATCTCTTTTATGATCTTCAACCGTAGCCTGAAATACCTGAATATTATCCGCACTTCACAATCGCCTTTGATAAAGAAATACAAAGCGTACATTGCACTGAAAAAATAAGAAATTGTGGTAGCCCAGGCGGCGCCTGCAATGCCCATTTTGAACACAATAATAAAAATCGGATCGAGAATTATATTCAGAATGGCTGGTATCACCATGATCAGCATGGCAATTTTTGGTCGTCCCTGGGCTCTGATCACATTATTGGACATCATCGCCCATGCAAGAAACGGGACGCCGGGCAGTAATACATGAAAGTATTCTTTGGCATAAGGAAGGATTTCGCCTTTACCGCCAAAAACCCTCAAGATCTCATGATCAAATACATAGCCCATTGCTACCATAATGATGGCAAAATGTATGGTCATGTTGATCATATTGCCGAATGTTTTCTCAGCGCGAACTTTGTTTTTTGATCCCAACGCTCTGGATATAATGGAAGCGCCACCGACACCGATAGCCATTCCCATCGATGAGATCAGAAAAGTGATGGGCATCACCACCGTGATGGCACCTATGGCCATAGAACCGATCCAACGGCCAACATATATCGTGTCAACAATGGAATATATCGACATGATCAGGAATCCGACAGAGGCCGGCACCGATTGTTGTATCAGCAGTTTGCCTATGGGTTCTGTTCCTAATTCCTGTGATGTTTGCTGCATAGTTGGCTTTTTATTTTCGCCGGGTAATCAACTAACTAAAACTTCTCCCAACTCTCAAATGTTTTTGAAAGGAATGGTTTTCTCATAATCGATGCTGATGCATGGGAATTTGACAATTTTAACAAAAAAAAGCCGGCGATGGGCCGGCTGCTATGAAAAGAATTTGACGACTGTTATTTTCTTGTCTTAAACTCCAGACAGTTGTCTTTATAGAGGTCAAGCTTAACGATATTCAGCACTGCCTCATATTCGTCGATAGCCTCGCCGATTACTTTGTCGGGTTGGTTGCCCTGAGCAAGTTTGGTCACGGCGCCGTCGCGAACCCATGTGTAGCTTGTCTCATCATCGAGATTGATGTAGGTAATGCCGTTGCCGGGATTAAATTCAAAGTTATCGACATTCTTTACATATGTATCACCTTTGGGCACAATGGTCTTGACCATGTAATTACCTGTTGATGCTTTGAAAACTTCCACCATGCACGTGCCTTTGTGCTGCTCTTCTTCCAGGCTCACCACATTGAAATTGAGGATTTTCCATCCACTCTTGAATTTCTTCAGAGTGAATGTTGTAATTTCTGTACCCTTGTTCCAGATTTCACCTTTTGACGCCACTTGTGTGGAAATTTCACAGACAACTACGCCCGTGCGCCCGCGAACTTTTGAACGCAAAATATTTTTAATATCATAGTTGATTTCAATACCCTCGGTATGAATCAGTTGATCCAGATAGCCGTCAAAATCCGCATAATCACTTTGAATAAGGCCGAAATTATCAACTACATTTGATTTGATGACCGTGGAGAAAAG
>WGED01000632.1 GCA_015492915.1 Cyclobacteriaceae bacterium | reverse complement strand
GTGTGTATCGGTAAATTGCACGATTTTAAAATCGCCGTTGTCATTAAATTTCAGTTTAACATCGGTTTGGGCTTTTGCTGTAAAAGCCAAAGCCGTCACGGCAAAAAGCATAGTAAATAATCGCCTGAATTTCATGGGATCAGATATTTTCATTGGATAAAATAAATTTTTATTTTCCTGTCAGTTCTTTCAGATTGAAATTGGGATATAATATATCATTTACTTTTTCCACCACGATATCTTCCGGTAAGTTAAATATCGCCTTTAGCCTGATATCTTTTGATGATGCCCCGATCTGCACTTCGTAGTCCCCTTTGTCAGCGATCCACGCACTTTTACCGCTCCAGAAGGAGGCCAGCGCATGTTTGTCGATCTCAAAAGCGAGCTGCTCGCTCTCGCCGGGCTGCAACAGTTTCGTCTTGGCAAAGCCTTTCAGCTCATGGACAGGCTTATGGATATTTGTCGCCGGCGCGGCCAGGTACAATTGTACCACCTCCTTGCCTGCCACGTTACCTGTGTTTTTCACCGTCACGGTCACTTCTATCTTGTCCGTGAATTTAGTAGCGCTCAGTTTTAGATCCGCATATTCGAATGTAGTGTAAGACAGGCCGTAGCCAAACTCATAGGCCGTCGGCACATCGAAGGTGTTGTAATACCGGTATCCGACATAGATACCATCCTCATAGAATGAATTGTAGGGATTCTCCGGCGGGATGCCCGGAAATGATTTGTAGGACGGAACATCTTCGATTCTCATCGGAAACGAATCAGGCAACTTGCCCGAGGGGTTCACGGCGCCTTTCAGGATGTCCGCCACGGCATGTCCACCCTCCTGTCCCGGCAGCCATGCCAGCAGGATGGCATCGGCATAATCCCTCCAGTTAACGGTGCCCCACACGCTCGCCACATTGAGCACGACGATCACCTTTTTGCCGGCGGCATGGAAGATCTCACTCACATTGCGCACAAGGTCAAGTTCCCTTTCGGTAATGGGCAGATAGCCGTTTTCGTAGTTCTCTCCGGCGCTCCGGCCAAGGGTGATCACAGCCACATCCGTCTGCGCTTCGTATTTTTTGATTGCCTGCCGCGTCATCACCTTCTCCCTGCTGAAGGCCACCAGCCTGTTCCTGAAGTGCGGCGGCGCATGGTTGCCCTTGATGCCATTGTCTTTGCGCATCTTCGGATTGTCGAAATACGGCGGTACGAGGTTCTCCCTGATGATCTTTTGGATGTAATCCCTGTACTCCTGCTGCATGGCTTCAGGCACTTCAAAACCCGCTGCGTTCAGCCCGTCATTGACAGACACCCTGTGGTAATAGCTTCGCACACCGCCGCTGCCCGTGCCAAAGGGGATCAGATGATATCCTATCTTGCCGAAAAGGGCGATTTTCTTCTCATTTTTCAATGGAAGGGCATTGTCCTCATTTTTAAGCAATACCATGCCTTCAGCGGCGGCTTCCCTGGCTAATTGGGCATGGGCGTCCAGATCAGGCTTGAATGACGGCTTATATCCTTTCATGCCAGGTGATTTCAGTTTCATCTCCAGATTGTACACCAGACACTCATCCAGCATGCTTTCATCGATGGTTTTGTTTTTCAATCCCTCTTTAAGCTCATTGAATTCCTGCATGTTACCGCCCATCAGCATATTGCTACCCGCACGTACCTTCGCCACCGCATCGCCATAACCGTCAAAATCAGTCATGAACAATCCTGTATAATTCCACTCATCACGAACGAGTTCTCTCATCAGCTCAGGGTTCTCGGCAGTATAAAAGCCGTTCATCCTGTTGTACGAGGTCATGATCGCCCACGGATTACTCTCCTTTACGGCGATCTCAAAGCCCCGGAGGTACTGCTCCCTGAGCGCCCTGCGGCTGATGACGGCGTTGTAATTCCTTCTGTTGGTCTCCTGGTTGTTGGCCACAAAATGCTTGAGCGTGGCCCCCACACCATATGACTGCAGGCCGTTGACCACCGCAGCAGCCATCTTGCCGGTCAGCAGGGGGTCTTCGGAGTAATATTCAAAGTTCCGTCCGCAGCGCGGATCGCGGTGCAGGTTCATGCCGGGCATGAGCGCGAGGTCATAATCATATTCCAGCAACTCATTGCCATAGGCTTTGCCGATCTCCTCCGCCAGCTCGAGATTCCATGAGGCAGCCACACAGTTGGGCGTCGGGAATGCCGTGGTATAAGTATAATCTTTGGCGCCCTCGGGAGCCGGCGGTTTGTTGATGCCCGAAGGTCCGTCAGTCAGTGCAGTGGTTTTGATGCCGAGACGAGGGATCACGGGCTTCGAGTTCCTGTTGGCTATGGGCACCTCCTTGTTTTTGTCCGCGTTAGCCCTGGCAATGATGAATTTGCCGTCGCCGACGATCACGCCTATTTTCTCTTCGGGCTTCATTGCGGCGATCACTTCCCTGATACTGCTTTTTCCCAATTCGGGTGTCTTATCGCTTTGTTGGTTTTGCTCCTTTTCAAAACATGATTGAAATGAAAATACTGTGGCAACAAGGACAATCGTCAGGTGAAAAAATCTTCTTAAAATCATTGTCAGAATTATTTAGTTTACAGAATTTATCGTTTTTAATTTTATGCTTTAAGCAAATGGTTATTATATGCTGAATTTCAATTTTTTATGTTATGAATTTACATGATTATTTAACGAATCATTTTTTCTTTTTATACACCCTCACATAATCGACAACATACACATCCGGCAGCTTTGCCTCTTTCAGAAAATCTTTGTCTTTGGGCAGTTCCATGCTGAGGATGACATACTCATCTATATGGGAAACGGCCCTTTTTATCTCGTAATATTTCAGACCATCCACGAAGAAAGCATACTTCTCCGGCATCCATTCGACGGCAAAAGTGTGAAAGCCTTCTCCCACGCCCGGCACCTTGCTCAGGAAAGCGCCCGTGGACTGCTGGTTGGGGCCATAGGCCCAGTGCAGATTGTGCGAGACGAAGTCGCCGCCCTGCTTTTTGAAATATTCAAAGATATCGATCTCCACACCGCATTCGCCCGGATCCTCGCATTTGGAGATCAAAGGCGACTGTATCCAGAATGCTGACCAGTTGCCCGTTGACTTCTGCAACTGTGCACGGCATTCGAAGTAGCCGTAGGTGGTCTCAAACTTACCCTGCGTGCCCACCGCACCCGTTTTGATAGAATCATTTTCGATGTAGGTATGAATTTTCAGGAAACCGTCGTTCACTTCCACCGCTTCGGGCACGATATACCCCGACGCCCGCGGCCCGATAGCCCGTACCGCCCATTTCGTCGTATCCAGGCCGTTGCCGTCAAACTCATCGTGCCAATACAGCTCATAGCCTTCCTTTTCGGGATTGAAAGGCTTGTCACTCAGGGGCTTGAAAAGCTCCGTCTCCTTTTTGTCAATAGTCATGATGACCGGCTGGCGCCACAATCCCCCGCTGTTGCCCCAGTCATTCACCTTTACCGCAATGAGGTTCGGCTCGCCGTATTTTATGTAATCAGTCACCTTTGTCACGGACGGTTTGCCTGCAAAACTGATGTTGGCCTGACCGAACGAAGCGACACTCTCGCCGTTGACGAACAGTTCAAAGGCGTCGTTCACCCCGCCGAATTTGATCCAGACATCCTTCCCTTTCCAACCTTCGGGGATATCAACCACCTTCCTGTACCACGCATCGCCGTCCAGATCGGGAAAACCCTGGTTCTCCCACTGTTGCCCCGCATCGATGGTTTTCCATGAAGAATCATCAAAATCCACCGCGTACCATTTCTCCACCATGCCCACGCTGTTTTCATCAGGCATGAATTTCCAGTCTTTTTCCAGGTCAATGGTCACGGGTGCCTCCGGGGCGCATCCCATGAGGCCGGCGACGATCATTAAAATCAAAAATGCCTTATAATTCATATTCCAATCTAAATAAAACCGATTAAAAAGCAGCCTTCCGAACCCGGTAAACCTGCTTTTATAGAATACTGAATTTTCGCGGTTTTCTACCAGTGAAAAGGGAAATAATCACAGGAGAAAATATGGAAATTGTCCTGAACTGTGATTCTTATGATGGAATGAACACTATGATTTTGTAAGGAAAGAAATCAAAGTCCATCGCATAGTCGCATTAATCATAGTTCAGACAAAAGGCGCTTTTGCAGACTGATAGAGACCCCGAGCCCGCCGTCTATTGACAAGATGGGAACTCGGGGACTGTCGCTTTTATTTTTTATTCTGATAAACTAAAAAACTATAGCTCCCGGCCACCAGCGAGGCTATGTAAGCAAACAGTGCCGGGCCTGTCCCGCAAAGCGGGAGACCTCCTGAGGGGAAGTAATGCATGTCTATGAAAAAATAATGATTATTCCCACCGCGCACCCTTGCATTACCTAAAGGGACCCAGCGCGTATTGAGTTGCCCCTCCAAGGGTTAGGAGTTGCGTGGGTTATGAAAAAATGACCATTTTCCCATGGCAGCATCATTGCAGATGGGAGGAGACCCCGAGACACAGCTGGGGATATTACGCTCTTAGAAACATCATTGCAGACCGAAGGAAGGTACTTCTACCAGTGTACGCGGCCATAGTCTGTCTTTTTTTTGGTGATCTCAATAGCAGCAGCAATCAGAGCTGTTTTTTCTTTCTTCGAATTTGCAGCTTTTGCCTGTTCAAGCACTTTTTTCAGACCGGGCAGGTTGCGCAGAGGCTGCATTATCTTTACATATCCGATGTTCCGCACTCCAAATAATCGCTCTGATCTCATGCCCAGCACTTTGGCCTCTTCACGATATTTTGCCATATCGGGCGTCTCGGCCGGTTCTGCGAGGATAACCATTGAATTCTCAACGGCTTTCTCCATGCCTCCCTTAGCGATTGCATTTTCGAGCAGCTTCCTGATCCTCACTTCTTTGAACAACTCCCTCCGCAACTTCAATTGGTTGTACTTATCAAGAGAACCCTTTTGCATGAAAAGAAGCCATAAATAATTGTTTTCCATAAGGTTATCGGAAATGAGTCTCCCCGCCTCCTTCACCAGCGCATAATAACGGTCAATACCGTCGTTGGCAGCCAGTGGTCTGATAAAATTTTTTTCGAGCTGAAAGATGGCTTTAACCATATAGGGTGCCGCCTTTTCGCCAAAATAAAGTTTGCAATATTCTTTTGTCACTTCTTTAGCCGACTGATGCGGATCCCACAACAAGCGCTGCCAGAGGTATTGATTGAACTGATCGTGATAGCCTTCGGTGTAGATGATGTCGCCCTGAGAAAATGGCATTATGGCCCGGTTGATCTGCCAGAGGGCACGCGGGCGGGTGTGCCATGTGCGTCTGCCGTATGATTTGGCAATGTTACGCTCAGGATTCGAAACATTGTATTGTGCCATGATCCAATGCGTAATATCGGAATAATGGACGATCTTCCGGCCCGCAGGAAGGTCGTTGAGTGTTTCGGCAAGATAGCGGTTTAGCCTGCCATAGCCCTGATACTCAAACAGGTCTTCGCGCAGTTCGTGGCGAAAATACCATGACATGGCATTGCTGCCGGGACCATAGACCATGCCGTAAAGCCAATCACTTGGCTTTTCCGACAAGTAATTGAAAATAGCCAGATCACCACCATTTGTCATATCCTGATTGGCAATAAGGACTATGAGATTCGGGTGATTTTTCAACGCAATGTCTGAAATATCCTCACAGAGTCTCACGAAGGTACCGCCCCACGGCATGCAGCGCTCATCCCGACAACCTCCAGGATCGCCACCGTAAAAGCGCAAAATGTCATGATCGGCCATGACCAACAGTCTTTCAGTCCATTGTTTCAACAGCGCCTCCCTCGCTTCGGGGATGGAGGAGCATGCCCATTTATTATTATCCCATTCCCATGGCGCCAGACCTCCCGCTTTCCATGCATCAGGCATATCGCCGTAAAACAAGTTCGGACGAATACCCGCGATTGTCATCAGATCAAATGATTTGAGGAAATCATAACGCTCTCCCCCGCCCCATTCGGCGTAGAAACAGTTCGCTCCCGCCAGGGCAAGATCGAGAATGGCCTCCTCTTGCTCCTCTTTGGTCCATGGTCTCGATTTAGTGTATTTTTTCATAGTGCCGCCCTGTGTGGCGTTGGCGCCTCGGAACTTGTAAGCTGGCGAGGTGCTCACATTAAATGGTTCAAAACGGATGCCCGTAACTTCCGGCTTCATCTTCCGCAAAATCTCTCCCGCAGCATACAACACCCCACGGTTGTCTGCTCCTGCGGCAATGATAATCGGTGAATTTTCATGACTTGCCAGCCTGACGGCATACCCTTCGGTGAAAGGTTTTTCAATGCCCGGAGGCGTGACATGGTGGCTTCGGCAGAGATCATTCAAAATATCAGTTTTCCCATACAGGCCAAGATAAATATTGAGCGTTACATCGTCATCCCTTTCATATCCCACTGCCACATCAACGAGGCTGTGGGCCTGCAGCCTTTCTTTCAGTACGTTTGCGACATTTTCTATGACTTTCCCGTCATTTTTATCGATGATGATATTGACAGAAGTAGCATAGACAGGCCTGACATTCTCTTCAGGAAACTTCATCAGATCGACGTCAATCCTCCTCCTGTCACCCACCCTTATCTCCTGCGTCATCATTCCCGGATAGGAAAAAATGAGTACGGCCTCATCGCCGGGTACCACGATCCTGTATTCACCGTCATTATCGGAAATGGTCTTCACGGAAGTGCCCTTGACGGAAATACTCACCCCACCAACACCCGGACGGTTCAATTCGTCGATGGTCACAAAACCACCCACTTTATGCTGAGACTGGACATTTTGTGAAAACAACAGGACACACAACACTGAAACAACGCTAAGGCGGGTGAAACAAAACAGGGTATGGAATTTGTTCATTTTAAAACGATTTCGGAGAATACAATCTTAATATCATGAGAATTAACCACTGTCAGCAAGCAACAGGCTATTGTCAGTACACTTATTTTGTCTCAACCCGTAAGATCAACGGCCGTCAATGAATCTCACCTCAATATAGACCGGCAAATGATCGGAAGGAAATTTAAGATCTTTGACCTCTGCCAGAACCGCATACTTCTTTACTGCTACCTTCTGCCGGCTCACAAAAATATAATCGATCCTCTTTTCCGGATTTTTGCACACATCAAAACCATTGTATGTGCCCTCAGGGCCGAAAGGGGGCAGGTCGCACATATTCCTTGAATCGCACAGCTCTTTTACGATCAGCTTTACAGGCTCGTCCTCCGGCGTTGCATTAAAATCACCCATCAGGAAGACCGGCAGGCCGTCTTTGTTGAATTCCCCGATCTTTTGCAGGATGAGCTTCGCTGATCCCTTTCTGGCCGTACGACCCCTGTGATCGAAATGCGTGTTGAATACCCAGAAACCGGTTCCGGTACTTCTATCTTGCAGTAAAACATAAGTGCAGATACGATTCAGTGAGGCATCCCAGCCTCGTGAAGGTTTATCGGGTGTTTCCGAAAGCCAGAATGTTCCGTTTTTAAGCGCTTTAAACATTGTAGCATTATAAAAAATGGCCGAAAATTCCCCCTTGCCTTTTTCCTTGACATCAGCCCCGCCCTCGCCGACAACCTTATAATCCGTCATTTTCTCATTAAGCCATTCGACCTGATGTTCCAGCCCTTCCTGCGTTCCCAGTACATCCGGCCCATAAAAGAGGACCTGGCTGAGCAAATTTTCTTTCCTGGCGGGCCAGGCATTTTCGCCATCCCCGGGATTATCATATCTCAGATTATATGTCATCAATTTGAGGTCTTGCCCGCGAAGGACTGAAAAAAGTGATAGCATAATGATCAGCAGATTCAGTGTTTTTTTCATAGGTAAAAAATTTAATCGACGATTCATTTAAACCCAAAATTCTCAATAACCTTTCTATTCCGAGCTTAAATTACTTCAAAATCAGACACTTCGTTCACGTTTGATTCGTCACCATAAAGG
>WGED01000631.1 GCA_015492915.1 Cyclobacteriaceae bacterium | reverse complement strand
GCACGTTTGACGAGGAGGCATAATGCACTTTTATGGTGACGAATCAAACGTGAACGAAGTGTCTGATTTTAAAGTAGTTTAAGCTCGGAATAGAAAGGTTATTGAGAATTTTGGGTTAAAAAAAGCTGCCCCTTTCGGGGCAGCTTCATTTTGATAAAACGTGTTATGCGTATCTTACGTTTTACTGATTTTTAATTATCACTAATATGGTTTGCCTGTTCCTTGCAATATCCAAGGTTTAGACCATGGGCTATCGATCCCTTCAGTAGCCACATATTGTGTTTGCTCAAGTCTGCCGATTGCTTCCAGGTAATTGGTATTATTCCTGTTCTTTTCAGCATTACCGTACATAAATCGAAGGGGCATTTCATCACGTTTTGTGTTAGGCCCAAATGTGAAGTCAGGCAATCCTGTCCTTTTCCAGTCATTCCATGCTTCATGAGCTACTGTCCAGTTTGCGATCCATTTTTGCTCCAAGATCTGGTACAATGAACCATCATACGCTACACCCGGTTCTGTCAGGTAGGCGTCAGCCTTGTCACCTATACCCCAGATATTAAATGAAGCTCTCACGCCCTTTTCATACCACTCCTTTGAAGACAATCCTACACTCCAACCTTTTTGAGCAGCTTCGGCAAGAATGAAGCAAGTCTCTGCATAAGAGATAAGTCTGGCTTTCAAGTAGTCTCCTTTTGCTTCTTTATACATGTCTGCCAATGCTGAGTTATGTACGTTGAATCCCCCTTGCCTGGGTTCCGGGTTAAGGTTCCAGGTATAACCTTCACCGACAAATGCGCCAAGAGGCATCCCAACATACTGCCCTGTATCAACCAGAGTTTTACCGGCCTCAATGTTAGCCACCCAGTTATCCTTATCATATATAGCCAAATTTCTGGCAACCAGTGAATCAGGATGAATATACCTGATATTATCAACGGTTGTGTCGGCTACAGGTGAATACATGTCAGAAACCTTTATCTGAACCCTTACTTTATTGAACCATACCCCAATTCTCGGGTCATTGTGTCCTACCAGTACATCCCTGAAACCTGCACACAACTGAAGTCTGTTAAAATTACTCTCAGATGCATCAAAAGTTGTATTGGCCGGCCATGAATCACCATCATAGGTGCCTACAAATCCCATGGTCGCATCATCATCTTCGGATTCAAAAATCGGATAAGTCCCAGAATTGGATATAATTTCCTCAATACCACTTTGAGCATATTGCAGATCCTTCTCAGAAAGACGCATGTAATACCTGAGCATTAACGTATTGGCAAATTTCCTCCACTTGGTAGGATCACCATGATATATCAGATCCGCATCCGGGTCTATTCGATCATATTCCCCCTTAGATTTGGACAGCAAAGTATTTGCCTCTTTAAGATCATCAATAATCCCCTTATAAATAGCTTCTTGAGAGTCAAATTTTGGAAAGAGATATTCCTGTTCTCCGGTTATCCCTTTCAATGCATCTGTAAAAGGCGCATCACCCCATGAATCTGCAATATAAGCAAAGTTAAAAGCACGCATTACCAGGGCTATACCCATTTGGAATTCCATGCCCTCTTCTTCAGCCCTTCTATACAGATGGTCAGTATTTCTAAGGTTGGCAAACCAGCCTCCCCAACTGCGTTCTCCGACCCAGTTAAATTTATTGAGCCCTGAGGACCAACCACTTTTCTGTACGTATTGCATAGCACCAGCTACATTGCCATTGTAGCTCTCAGAGAGGTATGGCTTTGCTGTACCTGAGATAATTGTCGCCACCAATAAATTGGGATTGACCGTTTCCGGATCGACACCCAATGGATTTACATTGGTCTCAGTGAGTTTATCATCACAGGATGTATAAAGCACCGAGATCAAAACCAGAAGTATATAAAATAAACTTTTTGTTGATTTCATGACTTTTAATAATTAATTGTTAGAATGTTATGTTAAGCTTCACCCCTATAGGCATTGTCCAGGGATTCACATTGTATCGTTCGATACCCTGCTTGAATTGAATTCCACTGTTTTGCACCCCGCCTTCGGGCTGGAATGCAAGCTCGGGATCAATGTTTATACCGGCTTTTGTCCACAAAATGATGTTTCTGCTATATACAGATATAAATGCATTTTGAATCCCTTTGATCTTCGGAAGCGTATAACCAAGCGATATTTCTCTAAGCTTGACGAAATCAGCATCAAAGGTAGCATTGCGTGTATAGCTCCAACCGTAATAGTCCTGGTATCTGATGGTAGGAGTACCGGGGCCACCAAGATTTTCCCTCTCAGCAATAAAATTGCCGTCATCATCATAGTAACCTACAACACCCGGCATAAACACTCCATCATGCAGCGTAATCCCACCTTCGGTATGCTCTAAGCCACCGTATTCCTCAGTCGGTCCACCAAATAATACAAAGAATTCACCATCAGGAGACAAATACTTATCCGCATTGTCCTTGATGTATTGAGGAAGGTTGTCGATATTATTTGCATCATGAACTTTGTCTAACCATCTCTTTGTATGCAGGTCTGATTCTCCGTAACGGAATGTTTGAGATACAAATTGTCCTCCACTTCTCCAGTCGAGACTCATGCTCAAGGTGAATCTTTTGAATGAAAGTGCCGACTGCATACCCATGATGAAATCAGGATTAAAATTGCCAATAACCGGAGCTACTCTGTTTCCGTCAGCATCCTGAAGTGTCCTGTCGCTGTCTTCCCAACCTTCATCATCAACGATCGGCCATCCGAAATAGGGTGAATTGGGATCCTCTACACGAACCAGTCTACGGTCGATCAACTGACCGATTTCATCTCCAACCCATGAGTAAGCGCCGCCTTTGGCATCACTCCAAAGCCTGATATAATCAAATCCTTCAGCCAATTCCTTAACGATGGTCTTGTTTGAATAAAGGTTCATATTAATGTCCCAGTTCCAATCGCCATTACTGATCGGTGTTCCTCCAAGTACAAATTCATATCCGGAACTTGAAATCAATCCGGCGTTAATCTGCTTCGAAGTCCACCCGGAAGAGGGAGGAAGCCCTATTTGCAGAATCTGGTTTTCATTATCTGCTTTATAATAGGTAGCTTCAAACCTCAGACGGTTATCAAAAAATGCCAGATTCGTCCCGATTTCCCATGATGTCTGAGTTTCAGGCTTCAGGTCAGGAAGTAATATAGTCCCCGATGTAGTAAGACGGGTCTGGTTGCCCCAAGGGCCTGCATTACCCATAGTATTGATCAATCTATAAGGACCTGTATCATTACCAACCTGTGCCCAGCCACCTCTCAGCTTAAAGAGGGAAACAGCACTACCAAAATCGATCATTTCATCAAGCAAAACGCTTAAAGAGGCCGATGGGTAAAAATAAGAACGATTTTCTACTGGGAGTGTACTTGACCAGTCATTTCTTCCTGTAAGGTCCAAATAAATAGCATTTTTAAAGCCAAGGGATGCCATGCCGTATAAACTGTAAACCAGTCTCTTTGAATAACCTGAATAGTATGCAATGTTATCAGGTGCAATATTCGATACAGAAAAAATGTTCGGGATAATCAAACCGGAACCACGTCTTTTAGCCTGTGTCTGATGATAAGTATCATAATCACTTCTAATGTTACCGCCAAAAGAAACTGAAAAATCAAATGCACTTACAGCTTTCTTATATGTTAACAAGAAATCTGTGTTCTGTTCCCTCCTGTAAAGATCGACAATACCATAAAAGCCATTGCGTTCCTTCGAATAACTCGGCGCGATTTTTGTCTCACGGGTTTCCTGATACTGATCATGATTGTATCGGACAAAGAAAGAAAGATCATTTAAAATCTGCCAGTCTAACCTTAAGTTTCCGTAAAACCGGTCTCTTTTAAAGGGGTTATTTATTTCATTCGCTATGAAATAAGGGTTATTCTGCATATCGTCATACCCATAAGTGCCATCCGGATTTATAACAAGGTTATAAGGACCGTTTTGCTGGATCCCTTCTTTACCCGGCCACCAATAATTTTTCACATCTGCCAGATCAATTGAAGAGTTCAAATCAAACAGATACTGCAAAGGATTGGCGCCCCTATTACCTGCAGGACGGTTTTTTGCTCCGGTTCCATTATAATTCAGATTGGCACTTATCGACAATTTCTTGGTGATATTAAACGTAGAATTCATCCCAAGTGTATTTCTGTGCAAATCACTGTTCGGAATTACTCCCCTGTTGGTCATATTGCTATAAGAAAACCGGTAATTGAGTTTGTCTGTAGCATTGCTCAATGAAATACCGTTCGTACTTGTAATACCGGTTCTAAAAAACTGCATAAACCTGTCTGGGTGTGAAACCAATTCCCTGGGTGCCAAATCACCGTTTTCATCAAAAAATGGCCAAACATAAGCCATCATGCCTTTGTCAAGTTCCGGTCCTACCCAACCTGATGACCCCGATGGCACAGTATAATATGGTAAACCGTTGTTAGGGCGGTTATCCTGGGTATAGGGTCGTTTTCCATTTGCAAACAAGTTATGCTTTTCAATAGTCCTGTATGGTATGTCGAAAACCGTGTTTGATGTAATGGTAACACCTACGCCTTTGGATTTCTTGCCTGATTTTGTTGTAATAAGAACCACGCCATTACCGGCCCTTGAGCCGTAAAGTGCCGCAGCACTCGGGCCTTTCAGTACCGAAATACTCTCAATATCTTCCGGGTTGATGTCTGAAATGGCATTACCGTAATCTACTTTGGTATCTCTGGCCATCTCCGTCACATTGTTCAAGGTGTTATTCATAGGAACACCATCAACAACAAACAAAGGCTGGTTATCCGTAGTAAGTGAAATAGCACCACGGATCACCATGCTTACAGAGGAACCCGCTCCGGCCGTTTGATTTATGGCCACACCCGGTATCCTGCCTGCAAGACTGTTGATCACGTTTTCCTGAACTACCTGGGTCAACTCTTCACCATCCACCTGACTAACGGCATAACCAAGAGAAGCTTCTTCTCTTTTCACACCGAGAGCAGTAACTACTATTTCGCTCAGTGCCTTTACATCAGGATTCATGGTGACATCTATGACGGTATTGTTGCCGACAGCTATCTCCTCAGTAACATAACCTACGGAACTGAATACCAATACGCTCTCCGAACCACTTACCTTGAGGGAGTAATTGCCGTCAATGTCTGTTACGGTACCGTTTGTTGTACCCTTTTCCATGATGTTAACACCGGGTAATCCTGTGTTATCTTCTGCAGACGTCACACGGCCTGTAACAGTGACACCCTGTAAGATCTGGGGCGCACTCAACATTGTTTGGTTGCCTGAACGCTTTCGCACCACAATGTTGTTGTTTACTGCCCTGAATTCAAGGCTTGACTGCCTGGTGATGTCACTTAAAAGATCATGTAAATTTTCGCCATTCTCAATTTTTACTTTTTTGTTTAACTCTTTTTTAATTCCATCTTCATAAATGAAGACATAATCTGTGATTTTTGAGACCTGGTTCATGATCTCGATAATTTTACCTTCCTTGACACCAATGTCCACTTTAGTGCCCTTCAGGTCAGCCTGGCTCGTTAGTCCGGCATAGGCCGCACTACTTGCCGCTAACGCTACCAAGACAAATAAATGTCTTAGAATTCGTCCGTAATCTGTATTCTGTTTCATAATATTACCAGTTAATTGTGAATAAAAATTGTTTTAATCAGGTTCTTAATTTGTTTGGTTTTACCAGTTTTTTAAGGTTTATTCATATTTTTAAGTTTTATACTTATTGATTGATCATTTATTTCATATTTTGTTCCAGTCGCATACGTAAGGGCCTCAAGGACAGACTTTAACGATTTATTTTGATGCGTCCCGGTAAGCATTTTATCATAGATTTCCTTATTCTCTATAACAAGTTCAACGCCATACCAGCGCTCTATCATTTTCTCCACTTTTGTCATTGGGGTTTTGTCAAATCTCAATATTCCATCCCTCCAACTCAGTTCTAATTCCGGATCCACTCTGATGATCTCTACTTTATCCAGCTCAGGATTGTAAATTAGCTTTTGGCTTCTTGTCAATGTCACGGTATTCTCTCCTGATTTGTCAAGCATCACTTTTACAATGCCTGTCTCTACTGTCACGGAAAACTCATCCTTATCATATGCTTCGATATTGAACGATGTACCCAAAACATCAACCCTGTAATCTCCAACTTTAATTGTGAAAGGCCTTGACTCATCATGTGCTACATCAAAGTATGCCTCTCCTTCCAACTTCACCTCCCTTTTGCCTGAGCCAAACTTAGTCGGATAACTGATACTGCTTTGAGCATTTAAATGTACCAAGCTACCATCATTCATTTTCATTCTGAACATCCTCCCTCTTGGGGTAGATTTTGTAATAATTTGAGGCTTTTCCAATAGTTGCGCCCTTCTTTGCAGATACCGATCGGTCTTATTGAATTGAGTTATTATAAACCATCCGGATATTACAGTAGATACCAATAGTACAATGGCTGCAGCGATGGAAAACCTAATTGTCCGTCTTTTTTGAGGTAAATGTGAGATCCCTTTTGAAGAAGATGTGTTTCTAAGAACTTTGAATTTTGGCGGAACCTGATGTCTGACATCATTCTCCGTAAAATACTCCTCTATCTCTCTCTCAAATTGATCTTTAAGAAGCATTTCATAACGCGCCACATTATCCTCGTCATCCAGGCTATTGAGAAATTCCTCAAATTCCTCACGAGTGATCTGACCGTTGATTAATAGCTTTATTAATTGCTCAGGAAGCATTAGGGTTCAGTTTTTTATCCTAATACTTTCCTTTGAAAGAATAAGACTACCGGTAATTGATTTTTTTTGGATTTTTAAACAACACCTGCGGAGGACTCAATGGCTGGTGTTAATACTAAAAAGTTTTGAGTGACGTGGTTAAAATATGGAAGCAATTCCCAACTGTTTCCTTATGACCTGCTTTGCCTTTACAAGTTGATTTTTTACGGTATTAATGGAAATTTTCAATTCATCAGCAATTTCCTCATAAGATTTACCCTCTTCATAATTGAGTTTTATAATCTTCTTTCTTTTTTCGGATAATTCTTCAATAGCATCCTGAATTCGTATTATTCTTTCTTCCTTTAAACCTTTCTCAGTTGTTGAGTATTCAACTATATTTTGCCAATATCTCTCTTTTAGTGATTCCTTTTTCTTAACTTCTTTT
>WGED01000630.1 GCA_015492915.1 Cyclobacteriaceae bacterium | reverse complement strand
TTTTTCGGAACCCTTATTTGTCTTGGTCACCTGTGGGTTTTTCTGTCTCCTCCTTCACTATTATCATGATATATTATGTCAATAATAAACAATTTCTGTATGGCATCGGCAAATTGAATAAATTACCCGTCTTTTCTCTTGGTGCTCCTGTATTCATTCCTCAAAATCGAATGGTTAATTCGGGCGTAAGGGTGAGTAGTTTCTGATCAGAATAGGTTTGGCATATTGCTCCAATCACTTTATATGCAGCATGCCAACAACCAGTGATTTCTTTAACATGCTGTTTTTAAATGAATTTGGTGTATAAAATCCTAAAATTAATGGTAGTATATACTGTTTTTGATTTGTAATTACCGACATGATAGCGTTCTTGTCGTATGTGAATCTTACCTTAAAATAAAACTATTTTTATGCAGCATAATAAAGTTCGTAATTATGCAATATACAGATTCTGTATAGCATCATAATTAGTGATTCTGTATATTGGACTGTTATACGGCACCACAGTACACAACGCTTTCATTTGACCTAAAAACGGACATGTAGCAATCGGAGGAAGCTGACGGTTAAAAAAGAAGATATGAGCAATGAGTCAAAGAATACAAGAAAAGTCACAAACTGTCCTGAAGAACATAGAGGTTTTAGTTGGCGATAACAACGTGGCAGTTAATTTTAACGTGAAAAATAACAATTGAGGAAAATATGGAATTCTGGCTATTAATAGGAGGCGCAATAATTTTGTACTACGCCATCAAAGTAATGGCAAAACCCTCAAAACAGCAAGCTCCTAAAAGTGATAGGCAAAGTTCCGAAAATGAAATTCGTATAAGCTTGGCCACTAGCAATCGGGCAGTAACGAACAGTAATCTTGATGACGACGATTTGGCAGCCTTCAGCATTTCATATGGTTATGATGAGGAAAAAAGCAAAAACAAAACGCAGGGAAAATGGATAAATTCTGGTGAATCCATCACCATAAAGGGACAAGTATTTTCTAGCGGTAACTTTTATTTTGGTGGAAAGCTCAGTTCATTAGACGGATATGGAACTGAAGCATCACTGGTTGACGATTCGCTAAAGGTTGAGAATAAACCGTCCAGTTTTGAAGATGAAAGTTTAGGCTATTGGCCTAAATTTATCTCACTCACACCTAAAGGACGTGGTGCTTTCCTTAGCTGGCTATCCGGCGACAGAAGTGATCCAGAAACACCTTTGGCTTATGTGTTTATTTATTTCTATGGCCTCGAAAGACGTATTGCCGTTGATTCAATACATCAGGCAGTAGATGACGCAGAATTTAAATCTTTGTTTAATGAGATACTACGATTAAAGGGCATTTACGGCAGCAGTCGTTCCTTTTCAAATTATTCCACACGACTACTGGAATTCATGTGCCTACTACGCCCTCATGTAGTATCATATCCGGAGCTGGAAAAATCTCCTCAAAGGGACTCTTTGTTATTTAAACATCGACTTGCCACTACCGTCAGTGAAGAAAAACCAGTTCCTGCTAAACTGGCATTGGCATGGATTCGGTTTTATCCAGATTATAATTTGAAGAAACCTGCACGGCGTTGTGGCTATGAATTCAGCCAGATGTTTACACATCTCTATAGCAAAAAATATGGGGAAGGTATTGTTGTCAAACCCAATAAAACACGATTAAAGATAGAGTATCATCCCGCCAGTTCTTCTTTGCGCGGTATATCTTTTCCTCAAAAGGATCTTCCCGATCCTAGTAATTTGAAAGGTCCTACAAATAAGTTGATTGCCATTGCAGATGAATGTACGGCTGAATTAGATGCTTATAGTCGGTATCTTGCTAAACCGGATACGTCCCGCACGGATATTGAAGCCATATTATTATTGCCGGATGAACTCGATGATTTAGGATCTACGTTAGGGCTAGAGAAATTTAAGAAATGGGTAGATGATGCCATTTCAACAAAAAATGGTCTGGTTAATGTCAAAGAGTTATGGGCATATACCAAATCGCCTTTACCTTCCAAGATCAATAAAAAAGAAGCTGAATTAATTCAGAATCTTGCTCAAAAATCCGGTTATGGCATAGCACCTGATACACGTTACCATCATGCGAAGACGAGCGTAGATGGAAAGCTGGTTCTGTTTCCTGAAGGACACGGGAAATATTTCGAACCATCCAAAGAATTTAATGAAATGGGGATGGCATTACGACTAGGCGCAATGGTTGCTACGATTGATTCACATGTCGATCAAACAGAAAAGAACTTATTAATTCAGATTATTGATCACGATACTAATTTATCACCCACCGAGAAACGGTCATTACACGCCTATTTACTTTGGAGGCTGAATACACCTTCAAATGTCACAGGCTTAAAAGCAAGAGTGGGAACACTTGGTAAAACTGAAAAAGTAGCCGTTAGTCGTATACTTGTAGGAATTGCGATGGCTGATGGAAAAATAGATCCGGATGAAATAAAGCAGTTAGAAAAACTCTATACCTTACTAGGTCTTGATAAAGCACTAGTTACTGGAGACATTCACGGGATGTCATCAAGTAAATCTGGCTTTCGGCCTGTCAGCACTCAATCAAAAGATATTTCGCCTGCTTCCATTTCATTCCAGCTTGATGAAAGTATTCTAGCAATACACGAATCGGAAACCAAAGATGTACAAAGCATGTTGGGCGCAATATTCATGGAAAATGAACCTACTGGCGAACCCGATGAAACGATTACGGATAGTACTACTGTAGAGGAAGAATCCGGAATTGATAAACACCATTATGCTTTGTTTGAAAGCCTGATACGAAAAGATAAATGGACTCGTGAAGAAGTGGATGCACTGTGCCGTGATTCTGGCCTGATGGTTAGCGGAGCATTGGAAATTATTAATGACTGGTCATTTGATAAGGTGGATACTGCTGTACTTGAAGAGGATGGTGACGCTATTTATGTCGATCAGGAAATCGTAGAAGAGATAGAAGGTTAAACTTATGGAAAAACGTATCCGATTAAAAGAACGTGACGCAATCATTCAATCACTGAAATCTGGAGTGACTCCCAAAATTGGGATTCAGCACATTCAGGTAGGACGAAGCAATGAAGTCAAAGCCTTGTATAAGGACATTGAAAGAATCTCTCAAGGTGGCGCAGCATTCAGGCTTATCATTGGTGATTATGGCTCAGGGAAAACATTTTTTCTGAGCGTGGTACGTTCCATTGCTCTTGAAAAGAAACTGGTTACGGTCAATGCGGATCTCTCACCGGATCGACGTGTACACGCTTCTTCAGGTCAGGCACGGAATCTTTATTCTGAGCTTATGAGGAATCTGGCAACCCGTAATAAACCGGATGGAAATGCCTTAGCCAGTGTTGTAGAACGGTTTGTAACTCAGGCTCGTAAAGAAGCAGATAAAAAGAACAGCGATGTTTCAACCGTAATACATCAAAAATTAACATCCTTATCAGAACTGGTTGGCGGATATGATTTTGCAAAAGTCATTGATGCTTACTGGAACGGTCATGAGCAGGATAACGAAGAGTTAAAATCAAATGCTATTCGTTGGTTACGTGCTGAATACACGACTAAAACAGATGCCCGAAGGGATCTTGATGTCAGAACGATTATTTCGGACAACTCGTTTTATGATGCGTTAAAAATTATGAGCCTATTTGTACGTCAGGCGGGTTATGAAGGCTTACTCGTTAATCTAGACGAGATGGTCAATCTTTATAAATTAAGCAGCACACAAGCACGTACATCTAACTATGAGCAGATTCTACGAATACTAAATGACTGCCTTCAGGGTTCCGCTGAATATCTGGGATTTCTGCTGGGTGGAACACCGGAGTTTTTACTAGATCCCCGCAGAGGATTATATAGCTATGAAGCCCTGCAATCCCGTTTAGCTGAAAACAGCTTTGCACAGCGAGCAGGTGTGATTGATTATTCCTCTCCAGCACTTCATCTGGCGAGCTTAACTCCAGAGGAACTTTATATTCTCTTGAAGAATCTTCGTCATGTATTTGCCGAAGGTGATACTTCTAAATATCTAGTGCCTGATGATGCTCTCAAATCCTTTCTACACCATTGTAGCGAGTCTATCGGGGATGCCTATTTCCGTACACCAAGAAATACCATCAAAGCATTTTTAGATATGCTGGCAGTCTTGGAACAAAATCCTTCTATGCAATGGTCACAGTTAGTTCAATCAATTGCGATTGAGAAGGATCGTCCAAGTGATACAGATGAAATTATTGTGGGCGAAGAGACAGGCGAAATTCTGAATTCTGATGAGCTAGCTGATTTTAAATTATGACAGAGGAATATCAGCGACTTGATAAGCGTGTACAAAAATGGTTATTTAATCAGGGATGGCCTGATTTAAGAGAGATACAAAAACGGGCAATTGCACCGATTCTGGCAGGTGATAGAGATGTGCTGATTAGCGCATCAACGGCGGCAGGTAAAACAGAAGCTTTTTTTCTACCTGCGTGTAGCGCAATTGCCGAAGAGGAAAGTGGCTTTGGTATTCTGTATATTAGTCCTTTAAAAGCACTGATTAACGATCAGTACCGCAGGCTCGAAACTTTAAGTGAAATGTTGGATATGCAGGTTACGCCGTGGCATGGTGATAGCCTTCAATCCAAAAAGAAGAAAGCCAGAAACAATCCTTCAGGTATTCTTCTTATTACCCCTGAGTCCTTGGAATCACTCTTAGTCAGAGAGCCGGGATGGGTAAAACAGTCCTTCACCTCACTCAAATATATCGTAATTGATGAATTTCATGCGTTTATTGGAACGGAACGAGGTCAACAACTACTTTCTCTGCTTACCCGTCTTGAACATATCACCAATCGTATTTCAAACCCCATTCCACGGGTGGCGCTAAGTGCGACTCTCGGAGAACTTGAAAAAGTACCGCTTTCTCTCAGACCGAATAAGAGTCTGCCTTGTGAAACCATTACCAGCAGTCAGCACCAAAGTACTATTAAGGTTCAGGTTAAGGGATATTTAGAGCCGGTAGACATCATGGCAGATGATACACATACATCTGCCGAACAGCAGATTTGTCAGGAAATTTATAGGCTCTGTAGAGGCGACTCACATCTGGTATTTGCAAATAGCCGAAAACGGACGGAAAGTATTGCTGCACAGTTAAGTGATTTATGCGATCAGCAAGGTGTAAAAAATGAATTTCTCCCTCATCACGGTTCTTTAGCTAAAGAGCTCAGAGAAAATTTAGAAGCTAGATTGCAGAAAGAAAGCGAACCTACTACAGCCATTTGTACCATGACATTAGAGCTAGGTATCGACATTGGGAAAGTAAGTTCAGTCATTCAGGTTACAGCTCCACACTCAGTATCAAGTTTACGTCAACGATTAGGCCGATCCGGTCGAAGAAATTCTCCTTCCATTTTACGAATGCTTATCGCTGAAAATGAACTGAGCGATAAATCCAATATCGTGGATGGTCTTAGATTAGAGCTGGTTCAGTCATTAGCAATGATACGGTTGCTCATTGTAAGGAATTGGTTTGAACCGGCAGATACAGAGCAAATGCACCTCTCTACATTTTTGCACCAGATTCTTGCTGTAATTGCACAATGGGGAAGTGTCAGAACAGACCAGCTTTACTCTTTATTATGTGAGCAAGGATCTTTCAAAGAAATAACTATTGAGCACTTCAAGCAACTGTTGTCCCACATGGGGACAGTCCAACTAATACAGCAACTAAATAGCGGTGAGTTGGTTTTGGGGATTGAAGGCGAGCGTCTTACCAATTCCTATACCTTCTATGCCGTCTTTAAAACACCAGAAGAATTCCGCATTGTCGCTGGAAGTCAAACGCTTGGTACACTACCCGTTGATTCACTGATTCTTAAAGACCAGCACATTATATTTGGTGGCCGTAGATGGAAGGTCACGGATATTGATGATGAAAAGAAAGTTATCTACGTGATTTCTACAAAGGGTGGTAAACCTCCGAAATTTAACGGTGGCGGTATGTCGATTCATGACAGGGTTCGACAAGAGATGTTAAGTATCTATCGCACTGGTGACTACCGCATTGAGGTCGGCAATCAGAAAATAGATTTTGTGGATAATACTGGAAGGCAGCTATTTCAAGAAGGAGCGTATCTTTTTAAAGAAGCCAGCATTGAAGAACAACCCGTCTATCAAAGCGGTAAGCACTGTTATATTTTCTCATGGATGGGTGATAAAGTAGTTAACACCCTTACTGTTTTGCTCATTAGAAGTGGATTTGTATGTAGCAATTTTTCTGGAGTTATTGAGGTACAGAATACAAATGTTGATAAAATAAAAAATTTTTTAATAGATATAGCAAAAGATGAGCTACCAAATGAAACCGAATTGGCTGGAACACTTTCTATTCAGCAAAAGCTTAATGAAAAGTATGATGAGTATCTTCCTGAAGATTTGTTAACTGAAGGATACGGACGACAGGCATTTAATTCTAGGGCTGCTAAACAGTGGATATTAACTCTGTCATTCTAAATGCCGTATAACAAATGGCTGCACTGGATTTTTACTCCGCTACGCTTTGTAAAAATCAGTGAGCTTGGTGCATCTTACAGGGTGCAAGTCCCTGTCGGGAAAGGGCTAACCACCCACCCGTATCGAGTGTTGCGCGCCACGGCGGAACCGAAGTTTCAAAGGAGAACAAAGAAATAATAGGGGACAGACCAGAATGGCACTAACTTAAGCATTTTTAGCAAGGTTGGATTCTTGTGAAATCTGCACCAATACTGGCTTAAGTTGTTGTTTTAGCTATACAGAAACCCCTTAACTTAGTGCCATTCGGCTCTGACTCCTTTTCCCTGATGATGTTGGCCTTTCTGGTTGATCAGATACAGCAACACTGCTGCACTCTGTTTCAGCAGGCACAACAAAAGGCCAAACGTAAAAGCGACTTCTGGG
>WGED01000629.1 GCA_015492915.1 Cyclobacteriaceae bacterium | reverse complement strand
GCATATTCTTTTTTCGGTATCTTTTTTAATTTATTTCTTTTTTTACACCTCGCGCCTATGGATGAAATTTGCCTTTGTGATATCAATTCTTTTCTTCATTGTTTCACTGGTCATTACATTATCCCGGAGTGCTGTGATTGCTCTGGCTGTTTTAATTTTTATCATTGTGTGGGATTTCCGCGATCGCAAGTGGCCTGTGGGGCTTATCCTTGTTTCATTTTTGATCTTTTTCATCGCCGCCCCGGACTTTTTTATCGAGCGGATTCAATCTCTGGGCAATATTCAATATGATCCATCTCTGCGCTGGCGCGCCAGATTGTACGAAGGGGCCCTGGACCTGTTTTTCATGCATCCTCTTAACGGCTTTGGGCTGGGAAATTTTATCGTGATTTCCAATAAATTCGTGATGCGCCATTTAGTGGTTCATAATACCTTTTTAGAAATTTTGGCGGAATGCGGCGTGTTCGCGCTGCTAAGTTTTATTCTAATTTTGTGGTCCGTGTTGAGAAACCTTCGCCAGGCTGCATCCATGCATCTGGCCGCTCAAAACACAACCATGGCTCTGATATGCCGGAGCTTACGAGCTTCCATCATCGCTTCTTTAATTATGGGATTGTTTTTGTCCATCCAGCATTATATGCTGTTATGGGTAATGTTTGGTTTCGCAACGATTTGCCGGAAATTGGCGCCGAAAACGGTCAATGAATTGAAATAGGTGAGGGTGAACCATTCGTCGACTTCTCAAAGCCGCGTTTTTGCTCAGTTCCACCACCGTCATTACAACGCTTTTGCATATTTTGCGGGTTAAAGTCGTTGCCCTTCTTTTAGGGCCGTCCGGAGTCGCCATTATCGCCCAATTGAATCAATTTCTCTTAACGGCGGCAAACTTAGCATCATTTGGCAGTGCCCCCGGGGTGATACGGTTTGCCGCAAAATATGCATCCAGCAACCAGAAAGAAACACTGCAAACTTTCATCTTCACCTTATTCGCAAGCATCGCAATCGGCACAGGGGTCTTTCTTGCATTTGGCATCCCGCTCAAATCGTATCTATCTTACCTTCTTCTCAAAGACACGGCATATAGCTATTTGGTTCTTTTCGCTATTTTGGGTGTTCCTGCAACCGCTTTTTTTATCAATATCCGCTCCATGATTAACGGCTTTTTGGAAATTTCGACTTATGCCCGATTGACCATTCTCTCGGTTGCCCTTAATCTGCTCATCATCGGCCCGATGATTTATTTCTTTCACCTGTTCGGAGCCGGCTTGCATATTTTTATTATGTCGTTTTTTAGCCTGGGAATCGCCTTTTACGAATTGCGGCGCATTCAAAAAGCCCGAAAAATTTCCGTTAAGCGCGGCAAGTATGATCGCACCATGCTGATGGAGCTACTAAAATATGGTGCAACGAGCCTGATTTCAACGGTGGCGATCGACTCCGCCCTGATGGGCGTCCGTGTACTCATCATTCACCAATTGTCTGAAACCGAGGCGGGCATTTTTCAAGCAGCCTTCGTAATATCCGCTCAGGTGATTACCGTTATCATTAGTTCCATGGGATCGTATGCTTATCCTCGCATCAGCGAATTAAATTCAACCGAGGAGGCCATTCGGGAATCAAATCATGCCATCCGGCTGGCCTTGTTTACAGTCACGCCTCTGGTGATTTTCGTGTATAGCCTTCGAGATGAATTTATTATATTATTCTATAGTCAGGAATTTTTGCTGGCGGCCAACATCATCGCCTGGCAACTGATCGGCAATTTTATTCGTGCCATAAGCTCTTCCATTGGGGTATTGTTATTACCGTTCCGGCATTTAAAAGCATTTTGGTTGGTTGAGACGGGGCAAAGCATGATTTTCTTCTTTGCGGCGTTTGCGCTCCTGCCCCGATTTGGCCTGGAAGCCTGCACAATCGCTTATGCCCTGGCATATACGTTTCATTTTGTGGCATTATATACCTATCTGAAATGGAAAATGGCATTTCGGATTGAGCGGAAGAATTTAAAGCTTTTGCTGCTTTCCGGTGTGCTGATCTTTTCTTTTTTGATCATCTTAAAAGTCGATTTCCTGAAATCATGGTATTGGATCATCCCCACATTGGTTCTTTGGGCGGCGATCTCTATCGAGAAAGAAGAACGCCATGCGATTATTACCCTGATACAACAGGGCTTAAAACACTAAGCCACCGAAAAGATCATGGTGCTATGGGACACCAAAATTACTCGAGCCTGTTTTGCTTCTTCTTTAAAGTTGCTTGTGCATTCAACATACAATTTATCATATGCTTGAATTTGAATTTGATGCGACTCTATTCAGCCCTAAAATATGCTGTGCTTATAAGCTGTCGTCGCGAGGAACGGAGTGATGGAACGATCTCTTTGTCCGTGGCTAAGAGATCGCCATGCTCGCTGAGCGAGCTCGCGATGACGGATATATAATTCAATTTTGCATAAAGGCTGAATAGTTACCTTGATCTCTTTGTGGTGAATAATTTAGGATTAAGCTGATTAAGTGCATAAGCGAAAATTGACACTATCAAGGCAGGTGCCGGGACGAAGTTTCTATGAAAAATTGGTTTAAAAATGCCCTTGTGGTCGTTGCTACATTTCTCCTGTGCCTCATAGGCGCGGAAGTGATTATGCGCCTGTTTTCACTGGATCAAACACTCCGCTATGTCAATGACAAAGAATTATATTGGACATTTCAACCGAACCAATATGGCTATATCTGGATGGGGCAGGGGAGTTTTAAGTCTCCAGATATTCGAATCAACAATGTGGGCTTCCGCGGGCAGGATATTGATACCTCCCGTGCCACCACCCCCCGCATTTTGATTTTAGGGGATTCCTATGCCTTTGGTGCCGGGGTTGGAGAGGAGGAAACCCTCGCCACCGTCATTAAAAAACATCTGGCCGCTCAGCAGCCCGAGGTGATCAATGCAGGCGTACCCGGATATGGTATTTTTCAAACCGCTGTTCTCCTCAAACGATGGATTCCGATTTTGCGGCCTGATGTGGTTGTGTTAATCTTTCCAATCGGCGATATTCTGCGACAGCCGTTTGCGACCAAACAGGAAGAAGAACAATTTTTGTCACAGCAGGAAAAACGAAAGAAACTGCGTGATATTAGCAAATTCCTGACATTTGTGTACAGAAAAATGTATTACCTTTATCTCCGGCATTCTCAGGCGAAGGCCGTACCGAATGAGAAAAAACAGGTGAACCGGGGAATTAAGCAACTCAACGATTTGTGGCAAAAAGATTTGAAACGGATAAGAGAGATGGCCATCCTCTGCGAGCGTTCAGGGGCACATTTTCTCATTCTGGTATGGCCGCAAAAGCAATTCGCTGCGGTGGAACAAACTATCATTGAAGATTTGCAATCGCTGGCAAGCGTCTCCAATAAAATCACGGTCTTAAGCGAGCTCAAGTCATATTTTCAACCTTATCCGGAAGAAACGCTAATCATACAAGGAGACGGGCATCCCTCTCCCTTAGCGTATCAAATCGCCGGACGGTACATCGCCGAAAATATACCGCAAATGAGGAAGGATGTCTTACCACAATGAAGAAAATCCTCATGCTGTTGCAGAAAGAATTCCCGCCGGATATCCGTGTTGAGAAAGAGGCGAAAGCGTTGCAGAAGGCGGGATTTGAGA
>WGED01000628.1 GCA_015492915.1 Cyclobacteriaceae bacterium | reverse complement strand
GGCATTCACGGCTTTAGTTACACCACTTATTTCGCGAGTATTACAAAAGGTGACTTCAAAGTCTGGGAGCATTTCACTTCCTTTTTCCTGGGGGTTACTACAGGACAATTTGTTATTGCTTTTTGTTTCCTTTTTTTATCATTTATTTTCCTGAGCATATTCGGAGTAAACAGAAGGGACTGGGTCATGGTTATATCATCCGGTATTGCAGGAGTGGCGCTGACATTTATGTTTGAGTCGAGATATTGGTGATAAGCCGGCTTAAAATAATATGATATGAAAAAATTAGTATTTCCCTTTCTATGCCTGTATCTGGCATTTTCATCCTATGGACAGAACGACTTTGAAGGAAGAAAATTTGAGCAGTTGGGGACCATGCTGCCGACACCCAATGCTTACCGGTCTGCAAATGGAGCACCCGGTCCCGAATACTGGCAGCAAAGAGCCGACTATGATATCGACGTGGAGATCAATGACGATAACCAGACACTCCATGGCTCTGAAATCATAACTTATACTAATAATTCTCCCGATCCCCTCAGCTACCTCTGGCTGCAGCTCGATCAGAATGTCAGGAATATCAATGCAGACACCTACAGCACCTCCACCTCAACAATTAGTAGCAACAATAGCGAGGGGAAAATAAAAAATATCATCGGGCACCAATTCGACCTCGGATATAAAATATTGGAGGTCAAAGACCTCGATGGCAACGACTTACCCTACACCATCAACAAAACCATGATGCGTGTCGATATACCTGTTACATTGAATAAAGGCGACAAGTATTCTTTTTCAGTTAAATGGTATTACAATATCAATGATCGCAATAAGGTCGGTGGTCGGTCGGGCATGGAATATTTTCCGGAAGACGGCAATTATTTATATTCTATAGCCCAGTTTTTTCCCAGGATGGCCGTTTATGATGATGTTAACGGTTGGCAAAACAAGCAGTTTCTCGGCAGGGGAGAATTCACACTCCCTTTCGGTGATTATAAAGTGAGGATTACGGTTCCGGCTGATCATGTTGTAGGTGCTACCGGGATTTTGCAAAACCCAGAAAAAGTATTGACATCGGAGCAGAGAGCATTGCTTGAAAAAGCTATGACCGCTACAGAACCGGTGATCATCGTTTCTCAAAAAGAAGCTACTGAAAAGGAGAAAAAACATGCTAAAAACAAAAAAACGTGGGAATTTCATGCAGATGATGTCAGGGATTTTGCCTTTGCCAGTTCGCGCAAATTTATCTGGGATGCCATGGGCGTCAGAATCGGCGGCCGAACCATAATGGCTATGTCCTACTATCCTAAAGAAGCCAACCCTCTGTATGAAGAATATTCCACGAAAGTGGTGGTTCATACGATTAAGACCTACTCCAAATATACCATCGACTATCCCTATCCTGTAGCTATCTCCGTAGAAGCTTCCAACGGCATGGAATATCCCATGATCTGTTTCAACTACGGGAGGCCCGACAAAAACGGGAAGTATTCCAAAAGGCTCAAACACGGGATGATTTCTGTAATCATTCATGAAGTCGGACATAATTTTTTCCCCATGATCATCAACTCCGACGAGCGTCAGTGGACCTGGATGGATGAGGGTTTAAATACTTTTGTTCAGTATCTCACCGAAAAAGAATGGAATCCCAACTACCCATCGAGGAGAGGACCTCCCGAAAAGATAGTCCCATACATGAAAGGGAGCAAAGATTATATGGTGCCCATCATGACCAACTCGGAGCAGATCAAGCAGTTTGGAAATAACGCTTATGCCAAAACAGCTACAGCCCTCAATATTTTGCGCGAAACCGTTATGGGACCTGAACTTTTTGATTATGCATTCAAGCAATATTGCGAACGATGGGCCTTCAAGCATCCGACACCGTCGGATTTTTTCAGGACAATGGAAGACGCCAGTGCCGTCGATCTGGATTGGTTCTGGAAAGGATGGTTTTACACAACGGATAATGTCGACATCGAAATTCAGGATGTCACCTGGTATAAATACGATGTAAAAATCGAACGGGAACTAACAGCGGGCAAAGAGAAAAATAATGGAAAAAAGTCAAAGCAAAAAGATAGTAGAGAAACGGATGGTGTGGATATGAAAGGATTTACACCCGAAGAAGAACTGCCCCCAGAAGAAAAATTATTGACTCCTAAACCGCTTAAAATATCCATTGATGAGGGCAGTAGTACTCAGGCGAAAGACCTGAATTTTTATGAAGTGAAACTAAAAAATGACGGCGGACTTGTGATGCCGGTAATCCTTCAGTTTAATTACCGCGATGGCTCTTCGGAGGTCAAAAGAATTCCGGCGGAAATATGGAGGATGAACGAAAAGGAAATAACGAAAGTTTTTGCCCTTGAAAAGGAGGTGGCCAATATCGTCCTCGATCCGTTTAAGGAGACGGCTGATGTGAATGAAGGGAACAATTATTTTCCCCCAAAAGAAATCCAATCTGATTTTCAGAAATTCAAAAATAAAAAGAGCGATTGATCACTTTGAAATAGATAAAAGCTCCGTCCATATTTTTTGATAGTAATAAAAGCGGTTATACTTTTGCGAGCCGGCTAATCTGAGAATACAAATGACCTTTTTTTCATGGAGGCATGTGCCTCTGTTAATCTTATTATTTACTATTCTGCACGGAGCTTATGCGACGAATGAAGTGAAAGCCGTCTACACCGACAATCCCCCAAAGATTGACGGCAGGGTCAGTAAAGATGAATGGCGCGACGCAGCGATCATAACCGAACTGCTTCAGCGGATTCCGGACACAGGTGATCCTGTCTCAGAACCAACCAAGATTTATATCCTCTATGATAAAAATTTCATCTACATCGGCATGCGATGCACAGACGACCCAAAAAAAATTACTGCCAATGAACTGGCCCGTGATGTGAACCTCGCTTTCGATGACCGCGTGCAGATCATATTCGATACCTTCCTCGACCGTCGCAACGGGTATTGGTTTCAGATCGGGCCCAAAGGTTCTATCGGTGACGCGCTGGTGAGCGAAAACGGCGCCGGTTTTAACAAACAATGGGATGGCCTGTGGACAGGAAAGGCAAAAATCAATGACAACGGATGGGATGCAGAAGTCGCCATACCCTTTAAGACATTGAATTTCAAGCCGGGACTGACAACCTGGGGCATGAAAATCATACGCCATATCAAAAGAAAAGCGGAGAGCGCTTACTGGCCTGTCGCCAATCTCGATTCATACAAATTCCAGATCTCCGATGCGGGATTACTTACGGGCCTCGAAGGCATCACCAAAGGCATCGGTCTGGACATAAGGCCCTATGCCATCACAGGCATCGACAATCCTCCTTCTGAAAACAGCAACTACATCCGCAATGAAAATCCGATGTTTAATATCGGAGGTGATGTGTTTTACAGAGTGACGCCCGGCATCAAAGCCGCCCTGACCATCAATACTGACTTTGCCCAGACCGAGGTGGACAGCCGCCAGATAAATCTGACAAGGTTCACCCTCCGCTATCCTGAAAAAAGGGATTTCTTCCTCGACGGAGCACAGTATTTTGATTTTGGTATTAGCGGCGAAAGGAGGAATAAATACGGCAAACGAAATATACCCTATTTTTCACGCAACATAGGGCTCGACGAAAACGGCAATCCAATACCAATCACCTGGGGCGTGAAGGTGACAGGCCAGGCAGGCCAGTGGACGATGGGTCTACAAAACATTACCGACAAACCTGCCAGCAACCGCAATTTTACCGTCGGACGGATTAAAAGAAACTTTGGGGATCAATCATATGTTGGCGTCATTGCCACGGCCGGTAATGCGCATTCGTCTGCCTCCAACCAATTAGCCGGTCTTGACCTTCGACTTGCAACGGCTAAATTCAAGGGTGATAAACGACTCATCTTCACCGCCTACGGCATGAAATCCTTTACCGACAGCCTGAGCACCAAGGACTTTTCGTGGGGCGCTGAATTAAATTATCCCAATGATTTTCTCGAATTCAGGCTGGGCCATCAGGAGATCGGGGAGAATTACCTGGCCGGCGTTGGTTTTGTGCCGCGACTTGGTATTCGGGAAACTTACGCATCTGCAGGGTTGGGACCACGTCCCGACAAATACGGCATCCTTCAGATACAATTTAATGCCGGCTTCGATTTTATAACGGATTTCAATAACAAGCTGCTTACACGTGATATCCCCCTTGTCCCAATGCGCGTGAAATTTCTGTCGGGTGACATGTTCGAGTTTGAAGTCCTTTCAAAATATGAATATCTGAACAAAGACTTTAATATCTATCCCAAAGACTCCATCACCATTGTAGCCGGCACTTATAATTTTTGGCGATACACCATCCAGTTTGGCAGTGCCAGGAGGCGGAGGGTATGGATAAATCCACAATTTTCATGGGGGTCCTTTTTCGATGGCACCCGTAAGGATTATGTTCTGGCCTTTGGCTATAAGATCAATACGCCCATTTTTGTCGGCCTGGAATATGAACGTAACGAAATATCGCTGACAGAAGGCGACTTCACAACGCAGATTTACAGGGCCAATGCCAATATATTTTTTAATGCCGACATCTCTATTACTAATTTTGTTCAATACGACAACGTGTCGGAGAAGGTCGGGTGGCAATCGCGTTTCAGATGGATCATTAAACCGGGCAATGAGATATTGCTCGTATGGAATTCGGCTATTTACCAATTGCCCGACGACCCGAGAATGAAAATTCAGGAGAGCACTACACGGTTAAAAATCAATTATAATTTCAGGTTTTAAGAGATCAAAGGTTGGTCAACCTGACAAACTCCACACTGCGGTTGTTGGCGCGCCCTTCAGCAGTTTCATTGGTTTCGGCAGGCATGGTCTCGCCAAATCCTTTTACTTCGAAACGGTCTGACGCAATACCCATGCTGATGAGCTTGTCCCGAACGGATTCCGCTCTTGCAAGTGAGAGCTTCATGTTAAAATCCTCATCGCCGACATTGTCGGTGTGTCCTTCGACGCTAAACTTCAGATCAGGATGGTCTTTCATGATCGTATAAATTTTGTTGATCACACCCATGGATTCGGGTTTCAATGTAGCAGGTCCACATAACGGAAAGATAAGGGAAACATGAACGTTATTACACAGGAATAACAAGATGCTGAAATAAATTCAGCATTACTGATGGATGAGTGCGCACTCGTTGCAAACAAGGACGAGACGAGATGGGTTCAATTCGGCAGATGCTTCGCTATCACTCTGCATGACGGGAAGTAAGGGCTTTGTTTTTCATGAGAAAATGACCATTTTTTCATGGATCGGGCGTGAAAGGGATCACAAATCCCTGACGGATTGTGTCCCTGTTTCGCCGCGCTTAAGGAGAATATGCAGTGTGATCTGTTTAAAATTAATTCCTTCACGCGATCAGATAAAAGCATAATAGTTGGCGCATGGGCAGGTAATAATTATTTTTGCATCCTGAATTATAACGGCCTCAAAGCCATGATTTTTTAACTGCGATAAAATGATCGAGAAATATCTTTCGAAAAAAGAGCATATCTGTGTGATCGGGCTGGGCTACGTGGGCCTGCCGGTAGCGCTTGAATTTGCCCGCAAATATAAAGTGGTGGGATTTGACATCAATGCCGAAAGGGTGGCGATGATGAAAAAAGGCATCGACCCGAGCCAGGAGCTCGATCCGTCGGAGTTTGAGGGGTGCGACATCACCTTCACCGCAGATCCGGAAGAGATAAAAAATTGCACTTTTTTCATAGTGGCGGTGCCCACGCCCATCAATGAATTTAAGATCCCCGATCTCAGGCCGTTGCTGAAAGCCTGTGAGATCGTGGGCGGGGCATTGAAAAAAGGTGATGTGGCCGTGTTCGAATCGACCGTGTATCCCGGCTGTACCGAAGAAGACTGCGTACCGGTGCTTGAAAAGACCTCGGGGTTGAAATTCAACACGGATTTCAAGGTGGGTTATTCGCCCGAAAGGATAAACCCCGGCGATAAAAAACATACCCTTAAAAAAATCACCAAAGTAGTGAGCGGCAGTGACGAACCAACTTTGCGCCTTGTTTCTGCATTGTACGGTGAGATCATCGAAGCGGGTGTGCACGAGGCTAGTTCCATCAAGGTGGCAGAGGCCAGCAAGATCATTGAAAATACGCAACGTGACCTCAACATTGCTTTGATGAATGAGCTTTCGCTCATTTTCAAAAAGATGGGGATCAATACCTACGAGGTGCTCAAGGCAGCAGGTACTAAATGGAATTTCCTTAAATTTTCCCCAGGACTGGTGGGTGGTCACTGTATCGGCGTCGATCCTTATTATCTCACTCACAAGGCCATGGAATTAGGCTATTTTCCAAAGGTGATTACTGCCGGACGCAATGTAAACGATGCCGTGCACGCCCAGGTAGCCAAAGAAATTGTGCAATATCTCATAGACCAGGACAAATCCCTGAAACACACAAAAGTTTTGGTAATGGGTGTCACGTTCAAGGAAAACGTGAGCGATATCCGCAATTCAAAAGTACCCGAACTGATCCGTGAACTGCATGAATTCAGCATTAATGTGGACGCGGTGGATCCTTTTGCCGATCCGGAAGAATTCAGGGAAGAATACGGTATCACACTGAAAGCAACCATCGGTGAGCATTATGATGCCATTGTCTTGGCCGTGAACCACAGGGAATATGCTGCCTTCGATGAAGATTATTTCAAAAGTCTGATGCTGCCGGAGGGCCTATTCTATGACATTAAGGGCATTTTCCGCGGTAAAATTAACAGCCTTAAATATTTAAGCCTCTGATCATTAAAGACTTGAAAGAGAAGATCTTATCTTTTTATCATGAAAACAAAGAGCTGATACGCTTCCTGGCATCAGCGCTTGCTCTGCTCACCATTTGGGTTGTTGCAACTACCTTTTTCCCCGGATTTATCCACGATATGCATTACCATATCATCAAACCGCAAGCTGATATCGCTGCCTTCTTTCTCCGGTTGATGGGCTATGAGATCGATCAGGATTATATGGTGAATGGTTGTGAAGCGAGGCTTGTATTTGCCGGCTCGGGCTCAATTTGTGTTGGTACCAACTGCAGCGGGCTGGAGTTATTCCTGCTCTTTTTCGGATTTATCCTCCTGATGCGTGGTAAATGGATCGATAAGATGTGGTTTATCCCCGCAGGGTTTCTCGTTATTTTGCTGTTGAATATCATCAGAATCATTGCCCTCGGCATTATTTATTACCATGCACCTGAGTACCTTGACTTTAATCATAAATACACCTTTGTGATCATCGTGTACGGGGCCATATTTGGATTGTGGGTATTTTGGGTGAAAAAATATGCCGATAAATAATTCCAATTCCATTGAAAAAATACCGTTTTTTTCTTCCATTGGCTTTCATCCTTCTCCTCTCCTATTGGAGGTACACCTATTTTCTGAATATCAATTTCAATGGCGACCCGCTTTTTATTCCCGTGCTTTCAGGCGCTGATTATGGCATCACTCCCACATCTTTGATCAGCATCAAATCGATCATTACATACTGGTTATTGTTCCTTGGAGGGAATATGCTGTTTTTTTCATGGAGCTTTTCGCAAAAAAAAATGACCATTATTGCTTTCTTCTATTTTCTCATCACGCTGGCAAGTATTACATTTTTTGCTATAGACAGGTTCGTATTCAGCGATCAGGTTCTTTACACTGCCGGTTCCAGCATTAAAAATTCACTCCTCAGCCCCATATTTACGGGCACCATGTATTTAATGCTCAAATTCATACGCAGCTGATATGATCGTCAGCATAAGATTTATTTCACCTTTTTTGGCTTTATTGTTTTTGGGGTACTTTTGGCCGATTCGTTCCAGAGCCTGTCGAGAGCGGTGATCAAATAAGTGTATTTTCTGAATAAACCCGGACGGGCAGTTGCATCTGTATAAAAAGGTGTAGTGCGGTGCACAATAGCCAAAACATTGGTAGCGTCATCAATATCACCTGCTTTGCGTCCCCTGAACCGGTAGATAATATAATAAGCGGCATTTTTATCGATATTCCAGTCGAGCACAATTCCTGCAGGAGAATTCCTGATCTCCTTTATTTCCGGGGTCGCCAATATCTTTCCTTCCAGCCATGACATTCTCGGTACAAGGGCAGGATAACGGTAATAAGTATTTCGTAAAATTTCTACTACTCCGAGC